>JAGQXA010000869.1 GCA_020436865.1 Saprospiraceae bacterium
CAGCCTCCGGCGAGCTGTACATCGACCTGCCGCCAAATGCCGAATGGGTGCAGATCGCCGATCTGGCCGGACGAACGGTCTACCGCGATCGGATCGCCCCGGCAGCCGGCGCCCACCGGATCGACCTTCAGGGCATGGTGCCCGGCCTGTACTTCGTTTCCCTGACCGCCGGCGGCCAACGGGCCACGCAGAGATTACAGATCGTTCAGCGGTAATGACGTCATAGAAATTGATAGGATCGCGACCTGAATGGCCATATCGCGTAGAACCAAACATCCGACATGAAACCGAAATTCTTCCCAACCCCCGGCGATTTCCGGCAGTGGCTGACTGAAAACCACGAGTCCGAGCAGGAGTTGTGGGTCGGCTACTACAAGAAAGCCACCGGAAAACCCAGCCTCACCTGGCCCGAGTCGGTGGAACAGGCCCTTTGCTACGGCTGGATCGACGGCCTGCGCAAATCGATCGACGAGGAGGCCTACAAGATCCGCTTTACGCCGCGGCGCCCGAACAGCATCTGGAGCGCCATCAACCTAAAAATGGTCGAACGGCTGAAAAAAGAGGGGTTGATGCAGCCCGCCGGACTCGCCGCCTACAAGCGCCGGTCGGAAAAGCGCTCGGAGGTGTATTCTTTCGAACAGGGAAACGTGAAACTTGCCCCGGAGTACGAGCAGCAACTCAAAGCCAACCCCAAGGCTTGGGAGTTCTTCCAATCGCTACCGCCCTCGGTCAAAAAACCTTCCGTTTGGTGGGTCATGAGTGCGAAACAGGAATCCACCCGGCAGCGGCGGCTCGGGATCCTGATCGAGTGTTCGGCGACGGGGCAACGGATCCCCCAACTTCGGCGGCCGGGGAAGTGATTTGAAAAAAATAGGTGAGGATCGCTGTAACATTGGACGGCCTTCGACCGTCTACCGCCCGTTCGACTACATTATCAACTAATCATCACCCCATCACTATGCGTTTGACATCCACGATCTTCCTGCTTGTCGCAACTCTGAGCCTGCACGCCCAACACTTCCTGACCATCACCGGCACCATCGTCGATCAAAAGACAGGGCAACCCGTCGGCTACGCCCATGTCGGCATCCCGGAAAACGGGATCGGCACCATCAGCGGCTTCGACGGCGAGTTTATCCTGAAGATCCCCGACTACTACCGCAATTCGACCCTGACCGTTTCCTTCATCGGCTATCAGACCTACCGCAAGCCGGTCGGACAGATCGAAAGTCCGGTGCGCATCCTGCTCAAACAGGTCGCCACCTCCTTGCCGGAAGTGGTCGTGCGCGACGAGTCGGGCATCGAAGACATCATCCGGCGGGCCGTCGCCAATATCCCCAAGAACTACCCCACGCGGTCGACCTCCATGACCGGCTTCTATCGCGAATCGAAAACCGACGCCAAGCAGGAATATCAATACCTGGCCGAGGGCGTGCTCGACATCTACAAAACGAGCTACAATAACAAGAAAGAAGGCCAGACCGGCCTGATCCAGGGGCGGCAAGTGGTGCTCAATCCGACCGACTCCCCGGAAGAAGTGGCTTCCATTTCCTCGGGCCACCTTTCCCCCCATCGCTTCGACTTCGTCAAACACCGGGAAGAGTTTATCGACGAGGCCAATTTCGATGATTACCAGTACTGGATCGAGGGCATCACTTCCTATGACGATAAGCCGGTGTATATCATCGGCTTCGACCGGGCCGAAGGAGGCTCCGGCCGCATGACCGGCAAGGTGTATATCGACACCCTCTCCTATGCCTTCATCCGCGCAGAATTCGAGATCCGCCCCGAGGGCCTGAAAAAGATCAACGACTATCCGCTGTATGTAGGCTCCTGGAATGCCAACCGCTACGTGGCCAACTACCGCAAGATCGGCGACAAGTGGTATTTCAGTTCCGCCCTGCGAGAAGGCGAACGCCCCAATGGCGGCCTATTCAGCAACGACATCCTGATCACCGAGGTCGATACCAAGAAATCGAAGCCCGTTCCTTACGGCGAACGGCTCGAGCGCGGCGCGCCCTTTCTCACCATAACCGGTCAGTATGACGACAACTTCTGGCGGGAGTACAACACCGCCCCGCTCAACAGCGGCCAGAAGGAGAGCGTGCTGCAAATGAAAACCCAGGAGAAGGCAGCCGAGGTGTTCGATGCCGACTTTATGGCCGCCCTGCAGGCCCGCCGCGACTCGATCCGCCTGGAGGCGCTGCGCACCGAGCTGGGCGAGGTCGATCCGGAAACCGGAGAACCCATCGAATTGCCGCAAGTGAACAACGGCGTACTGGAGGTGCAAAAGCGCAAATTCGGGGTACAGCTCCAGATGCACCTCGGCGCCGGCGCCCACTTGCTTTCCTCGGAAGCGGCAACCCTCGGCCTGACCCGCCTGCAAAAAGACGAACCCCTGCCCATTATTTCCACCACCGGCGAGGTGCCGGCCCGCGAGTATGAGGCGCTGCTAAACTGGGACCTCTCGCTACTCTTCAACCGGCGTTGGTTCATTCGCTGGGGGATCACCCGGGAGTTCTACAATAGCATCTACCGGGAGCATTCCTTCGGACTGGGCTGGCAGTTCAATCTGGCCCCCGACAAACGCCCCTTTTTCCTGCGCCCGAGCATACAGCATAGCCGCCTGGACTACGCCCGCAAAGTGGGCGTGGCCGAAAACGACTTCGGGAAGTTCAAAGCCGGAGGCGAGAAGCTGCGCAGCGACGAGATCACCATGTACTACGGCAGCCGCGTGCACTTTTTCAAGCCTTCCCTGGAAATGGCATTGGAGCTCAATCCGGATCTCGATCTTTTCATCCGCGGCAGCTATTTACTGCCCTTTGCCGACAATCGGCACCTGTATCTGCGGGAGAAGGGACGCGTCTTCCGCCGCAAGGCCCGCACTTCTCTGGACAACGATCACAACCTCGTCGAACGCGACGATGCGCCTTTCAACGGCAAACTGGCCGATTATCAGTCGTTCCTGATCTCCATCGGTGTGGTATTCAAGTAGTATCTTTAGGTCATGACCGACCAATCATACCTCCGGAACCTGCGCCGGCCAAGCACCGCCGATCCGCTACGCGTTCTCGTCAGCGCCTGCCTGACGGGGGTCGCCTGCGGCTTCGACGGCACCGCCAATGGCGAATACCCCTCTGTACTCCGACTTTTGTCATACGATACCGTCCGCCTGATCCGCTTTTGTCCGGAGGAGGTCTCCTTCGGCTCGCCCCGCGAAATGTGCGACATCCACGGCGGCGACGGACGCGACGTGCTCCGGGGCAAAGCCCGGGTCCTGACCGAATCGGGAGTCGACTGGACCGACGGCATGATCCGCGCCGCAGAAAGGATGCTGGACGTAGCCCGCCGCGAACGGGTCGAGCTGGCCGTTATGATGGACATCAGCGCCGCCTGCGGCTCACAGGTGATCTACGACGGCAATCGCTTCGCCCCAGAGAAGAAATACCAGATCGGCGCCGGCGTAGCGGCCGCCCTGCTGCTCGAAAACGGCTTTCAGGTGATCAGCCAACGGGATTTCGCTTCCCTCGAGATCCTCTACGCCAAGATCGATCCGCAGCATGTGGCCGACGAAAGCGCCATCGACCACCACGAGACGGACTGGTATCGGGGGTATTTTGAAGAGAAAAGGTGACCCGCCTTCACTGAAGCTACGGCGGGGCAAGCAAAAGTGTTCCCCCAATCCCCCAATTAACCAATCACCCAATTAACCAATTACCCAATCACCCACCATGTCCGACATCGGCTTTTACGGATTGGGGGCCGCTATGGTCTTCAGCGCTTTCTTCCTGATCGGCACGCTCAGTCTGTTCATCGCGGCCGTTTGGCTTTTGGCAGGAAGAAAAAAGAAAGAGGAGCCGATCGTGCGACAGCTCCCCTTTTATTTTGTACTGGCCAACGCGATCAACGTGGCCATGGCGGTCATTTTGTTCGTTTGGACGGATGCAGTGTCCGATCTGCACCTATTGCAGTGCCTGGATACCTGGTCGATTCCCCTTTGCGCGAGCCTGTTGTTGGGAACCAACGGATGGGCCTGGTATTCCCATCGAAAAGGGCGGCGCTCCGGCGCCTAGACAGATCAGGAGATCCCCAGAAAAAAGACGGTGCCGGCCAGGCGGTAGGTGGTCATGCCCGGAGGAACCTTTTCGTCGAGAGAGATCTTCTGCCGGATCAGGCGGAACACGCCCCGGTAGGTTTGTCCGTTGACCGTGAGCGAGCCCTGCTTTCCTCCGACGGAGTCGTTGACGCAGAAAATGAGAATGAAACCTACTTTTCCGTAGTCGGGCCGGTCGATGAAGGCGCCGGCCTGGATGGCGTCGACCATGCCCAGGGCACGGATGGGATCCTGGAATTTCTCGTTACCCGGAGGACGCTGCGGACTATGACGCGAATTGTCGGTACCGTCGGTCACGATAATGGTTAACCCGCCCCCCTTCGCCGTCGTGCCCGTAAATTGAGCGCTGGCAAAAACGGGCAGGCAAATGGCAAGTACAAAAAAGACATGTTTCATTGTAGTGATTTTTCAGTAGTTTGAGCGAAAAAGGTGTACTTATCCATAGGGTTTCAGGCAAATTTAAGCGAAAGCATCTATAAACCAATATACTTAGATGTCAAAGATGCCGCGATCCGGAAAATACCGTTTTCCTGGTAAACCAGTTTCGCGCCCTTTTTTGTTCGATCTTATACCGGTAATTCAATCGTATTTTCCATGTCTATCGAAACCGAAATCGACCTTCAAGGAATGCAGGAAGCCGGACGCGTAGTAGCCTTGACGCTCAGACAAATGATCGACTACGCCCGTCCGGGAATGACCACCCGCGAACTCGACGAGTACGGGCGCGAGCTGCTTTCCACCTACGGCGCCACCTCCGCGCCGCAGCGCGACTACGATTTTCCCGGCGCCACTTGCATCAGCCTCAATCACGAGGTATGCCACGGGATCCCTTCCGAAAACAAAGTGTTACAAGAGGGCGATCTGATCAATATCGACGTGTCGGCAGAACTCCACGGCTACTACGGCGACAACGGTTGTTCGTTCATTCTCGGACACGACCACCGGGGCCTGCAACCGCTGGTCGATGCCTCCCGCCAGATTCTTTACGAAGCCATCCGGCACATCCGGGGCGGCGTGCGCATTGCCGAGGTCGGCGGGATCATGGAACGAGAGGCCCTCCGGCGGGGTTACCAGGTGATCCGCAACATCTGCGGACACGGGATCGGGCGTCGCCTGCATGAGGATCCGCGCGAGATCCCGTGTTTTCGCGACCGGGATAACCGCGAACGCTTCCGGAAAAACTCGGTGATCGCGCTGGAAACCTTCATCTCCACCAAAGCCCGCTATGTGCACGAAAGCGACGACGGCTGGACGCTCGTCACCAACGACCGCAGCTACGTCTGCCAGCACGAACACACCCTCATCGTCACCGACGATCTTCCCATCATCCTGACCCGCGAAAACGGGATCTAAGATTCTGAATATGAACAAAGAGGAATTCCTTCAATCGCTACCGGCCGAACACCGCGACCTGATCGAGCGGCTGATCCCGATCGTCGAGAAATACGAAACAGATCTCAGCCAGGGGATCGTGCAGGTCATGGGGTCGCAGATGCTGGGCTACCGGCAGGACGGCGAGTTCAAATATGCCTTCGCCAGCGAGAAAAAACACCTTTCGTTCCACTCCATGGTGATGTATTGTTATCCGGAACTGCGCGAACGCTTTCAGTCGCGATTCCAGACCGCCAAATTCCAGAAGGCCTGCATCAATGTGGCCAGGCCGGCCGAATTCGATCTCGAGACGTTCGACGACTTCATTCGAGAAAGTAGCGCCTACCCCTACCCCAGCCCGCTTCAATTGCAGCGGCGAGCAAAAAGATCGTGACCGATGTGGCGCCCCCTGACGGCTATTGAACAGGCCTTTGCGCTTTCCAACCGCCACTACCCGCTCGGCATTGTGGTGGTTCTGCACCTGCGAAACGGGCCGGATCGGGAGCGGGTTGCCACCTCCCTCCGCGAACTACAGCTTCGGTACGAGTGGCTCCGCGCCTCGATCGTAAAGGAAAGCACCGGCTTTTGCTTTGTAGAAACCGACCCGCCGCGATCCATCTTTTTGGAGTTGGTCGAGCGAGCGGATCGGTCCCATTGGCAGCGGGAAGCGGAAGTCTGGCTCAATCAGTCCTTTCCGGAGGAAGGTCCCGCACTGCGCGCCCGGTACCTGACAACGAAAGACGAAGCGGAGGGCGAACTACTGCTCGCCTTTCATCACAGCTTTGTCGACAGCGTCGTCTTGCGCCTGCTGCTAGACGATCTTTTGAACCTGCTCGGCGAACTTCCCCTCTCATCCGCACCCGACCCGGTTCCGGCCGGCCGGCTCAGTCCGCTGCGACCGGGCTGGAAACTCGCCTCCTTTCTCGCCCGCCAACTTGCCGACGAGTGGCGCTTCGCCCGCCAGGGCCGCATCCGACCGATCCCCGGCGATTCCCGCAACGAGCTGATCGACCTCGTGCTGCCGCTGGACGAATCCCGGCGCCTGCAACTGGCTGTCGGACGAAAAGGACTGACCCTCCATGCCGTTCTCCAGGCGGCGATCCTGCTGGCCCTGATCCGCCGCCGACAGGTCCCGCAACAGGGCGGCCTCTTCCGCAGCATTGCCTTCGCCGACCTGCGGCCGCAGCTGGATCCCCCACCCCCGCCCGCCTCCTTCGGCTGCTACATCTCGATGCTCCGCCTTACGCTGCCGATCGGACCAGGAGACCGGCTCGACAAAGTCGCCCGGGAACTCCTGCGCCGCTTGTATCGTTCGGGGAAAAGAGGGGAATTACAGCTATTCGCTGCCCTGAGCAAACCTCTGATCCGGATGGCCCTCCGCCTGCAGAAGACCCGGCTAGGCCATACCGCCCTGAGCTTTATGGGGCCCCTCGATCTGCACAGCCGTTACGGCCGGGTCGAGTTGCGCGAAGTGAGCGCCTACATCACGAATAATCGCCTGGGGCCGGAATTTTCCGGGTTCGGAAAGTTGCTGAGCGGACGGCTGGGCCTCCATTTTACGTACCTGGCCGAAGAAACATCCCGTGAAGAGGCGACGGACCTGGTGGCAGATATCCGCCGGCAATTGCTCGAATTTTCGTAAATTATGCCTTCAAAACCACCCTCGACCATGAAAAAACTGTTGCTCGCCTTCCCCTTGTTGTTCCTCGCTCTGATCGCCTGGTTCGGCTTCAACTGGTATCACCTGCCCGAACCGCCGGTCATGCTCCGGGAACTTAGTCCGGAGGTCAAACTCGAATTCTCGGTCAACCGCGTCGACGTCTCCGAGATCGAGCTGTCGCTGAACGGGGTCGGCGCCGACCAGGCCCTCTTCACCCGCTTCAGCATGTCCAGCCAATGGACCAAAGGCCGCCCCGGACTGGTGCTCAAGGATATGGAAAGGACCAGCCGGATGAACGGACGGGGGAAGGATGAAAAGGCCTACCGCCAGGAACATGCCGAGCGCTCGGACCGCGACTTTTCGCGCTTCCTGAACGACAACCAAGGCAAAGCCGTGAAAACCTATGCCTTCCGGCAGACCCTGACGGAGGGCGAAGACGGCAAAACCTACCTCCGCATGTCGTACGACGGCCGGCCGATGCCCATGCTGCAAACCCTCCAGATCGACCAGCCGGTGGCCGTACCCGCACATATCTCCCGCAAGTTCATCGGAG
>JAGQXA010000018.1 GCA_020436865.1 Saprospiraceae bacterium
GGGTACTGGACCACCAGGCTTTTGAGTTCCTGATAGGTGAGCTGGTACAACTTGGCCGGTTTGCGCAAAAATTCGGAAAAGTTCTCGGCGTTCATAATTCCCCTCGCTTGCCTGGTAATGTCGGTTTGGGTGCTGTAAAGCCCGTAAAATTAAGCATTTTGGGCTTCGCAAGCAACAGCCGTTGGAAATGCGTCAGAGCGACTGCAGAAATTCCACTAGTTTGCGGACCGCCTTCCCGCGGTGGCTGATCGCGTTTTTGGTCGCGGCATCCATTTCGGCAAAGGTCTGTTGGTAACCCAGCGGCCGGAAGATCGGATCGTAGCCGAACCCTCCGCTGCCCGAGCGCTTCCCGAGGATGGTTCCTTCCGCCACGCCTTCGAAGGTGTGGGTTTCTCCGTTCAGAATGAGCGCGATGACCGTCCGGAAGCGGGCCGAACGCTCGGTCGCGCCGGCCATCTGCTGCAGCACCAGGTCGATATTGTCGTCGGAATTGCGGCCCTCGCCGGCGTATCTGGCCGAGTAGACGCCCGGCGCCCCCTGGAGGGCGTCGATCTCCAGTCCGGAATCCTCCGAAAAGCAGTCGACCCCGTAGTGCTCGTGTACGTACTCGGCCTTCTGCAGGGCATTTCCTACGATGGTCGGCCGGGTTTCGGGCAACTCTTCCCGGCAGTCGATGTCTTTCAG
Organism: Saprospiraceae bacterium; assembly: GCA_020436865.1. Classification (GTDB taxonomy): domain Bacteria; phylum Bacteroidota; class Bacteroidia; order Chitinophagales; family Saprospiraceae; genus JAGQXA01. The sequence continues at coordinate 685 of JAGQXA010000018.1, forward strand.
TCCGAGGACCTCGAATCGACCGCTCAGGAGTTGCTCGACTTCCCTGATCTTGTGCGGATTACCGGTGGCGAAAATGAGTTGGTGCATGTTGGATACTGGATGTTGGATGTTGGATACGCCCTCGCTCATCCTTCTACTTTTCTCTTTCATTTTGACTCCGGCTTGAACATCGCCTGCAGGGCCTCCCAGAGCTGCCGCTTGAGCTCCTGGTTCTGTTGTAGTTCGCGAAGCGGATCGGCGAAGAGGAAAGCGCGCTCCTGCCGGCGAAAGACGCGGTAGGGGGGGAGGCGCCAGTGTAGGCCGAGCTCGGCCGGCTGTAAGCCGAATACGAGCGTGTTTTGCACGGGGGTAGCGCGACAGATCTGCGTAAAACTTAAGCGTTGGGCGCGCGTTGTATTTAGGAAGAGCGCGTCTTGCTGCAGATCGTGCTGTACGGCCGACAAGATCTTCTGCAGAAAGTCGATCTGCTCTTCCGTAGCCGGCAACTCATCGCCCGATACGACCAGTAACTGCTTCCGATTCTCCCCCTGGCTGAAATTCGCCCATTCCTGTGGATGGGGTAAGGCAATGATCTGCTGCTGCTGTTTCAAGTGATTCGAAATATAATTTTGAAAAGATAGGTTCTTTTAAAATTTCATCGATAAATGAAAGCCTTTCTGATTCAAAAATAGAATTTTTGAACAAGAATTGTTAATTTTGGCAAAAATACGCAACATGAAATCGGAAATCAAGCTAACCAAAACCAACCAATCCCGTTTATCCGAAGTCGATTTCGACAACATTCCCTTCGGCCGTGTTTTTTCCGATCATATGTTCATGTGCGATTTCCGCAACGGCCAATGGGAAAACCCGCGGATCGTTCCGTTCGACTACCTGCGCATGCACCCGGCAGCCATGGTGCTGCACTACGGGCAGGCGATCTTCGAGGGCATGAAGGCCTCGGTGAGCGTCGACGGGGTGCCGTTCCTGTTTCGACCGGAGTTGCACGCCAAACGTTTGAATGCCTCCGCCGAGCGGATGTGTATGCCGACCTTTCCGGAAGACCTCTTCGTCGAGGCCCTGCACCAGCTGATCGGGCTCGACAAGGCCTGGATCCCGCCGGCGGAAGGTAGCGCCCTGTATGTGCGGCCGCTGATGTTCGCCAACGACGAATTCATCGGCGTAAAACCTTCCCAGAATTATACCTTCCTGATCCTGACCGGCCCGGTCGGTCCGTATTACCCGAAACCGGTCAGCCTGATCGCCGAGTCCAAGTACATCCGCGCCGCTTACGGCGGGGTGGGCGAGGCCAAAACGGCCGGTAACTATGCGGCTTCCCTGCTTCCTGCCCGGCTGGCCAACGAAAAGGGCTACGACCAGGTGCTGTGGCTCGATAGCCAGGAGTTTAAGTACATCCAGGAAGTGGGCAC
>JAGQXA010000870.1 GCA_020436865.1 Saprospiraceae bacterium
ACCGCCTTCATCGAGCCCGAACCGGTCATCGAGATCAACAACGATATCTTCGATCTGTACAATGAGGAAAAGCGCGAGATCCACCGCATCCTCAAGGAGTTGAGCGCGCAGTTGCGGCCCTATGTGCCGGTGATCCGCGGGCAGGTCGAGTTATTGGTCCATTTCGACCAGGTGCAGGCGAAAGCCCGCCTGGCGTTGCGCATGAAGGCCGGACTGCCGAAACTGGTCGACCGGCCGCATCTCGGCATTCAGATGGGCTACCATCCGCTCTTATTGCTGAAGAACAACCAGCTCGATCGCGTAACGGTGCCCTTCGACCTGACGCTGCACGGCAAAAACCGCATCCTGGTTCTGAGCGGACCCAACGCCGGCGGCAAGTCGATCACGATGAAGTCGGTGGGTTTGCTTCAGCTGATGTTGCAGAGCGGCATGCTGGTACCCGTCGACGAGATCTCGGAGATGGGTGTTTTTCAGTCGTTCTTCGCCGATATCGGCGATCAGCAGTCGCTCGAAGACGACCTCAGCACCTACAGCTCCAGGCTGGAAAATATGCGTAATTTTCTGGCGACGGCCGACGAGCGTTCGCTCATGCTCATCGATGAATTCGGTTCGGGCACCGACCCCAAGATCGGAGGCGCGATCGCCGAAGCCATCCTGAAGGAACTCAACGATCAGAAGGTCTTCGGCGTGATCACGACCCACTACTCAAACCTGAAGATATTTGCCTTCAATACGCCGGGAATTGTGAACGGTTCGATGCTGTTCGACAAAGACCAACTGGCGCCGACCTATCAGCTGAAGGTGGGGCGACCGGGCAGTTCCTACGCTTTCGAGATCGCGCATAAGAGCGGCCTGCCCCGGCGGGTGTTGAACTATGCGAAGCGCCGCACGGGCAAGAACGAGAAGGCCGTCGATCAGTTGTTGGTCGATCTGCAGCGCGAGAAGCAGGAACTGGAGGAGAAATTGGCGGCTGTGACCGATCGCGAGAAGCAGTTGGAGAAGCTCATCCGCAACTACGAACAGTTGCATCGCGATCTGGAGTACCGCCGGAAGAAGTTCAAACTCGATAGCAAAGAACAAGCCCTGCAACAAACCGCTCACGAGAACCGCGAACTGGAACGGCTCATCCGGCAGATCCGCGAAGAAAAGAACCTGGAAAAAGCCCGGGAAATGGCCGAGAAGGTGCGCGAAGAACGGCAGGAACTGAATGAAGTGGTCAGCGAATTGCGGGAAGAGATCTACTACCAGCCGGTCAACGGCAAGGAGGAAAAGGAGATCGAAGAGGGCGACTATGTAAAAATGCGGACCGGCGCCGGCTCGATCGGCCAGGTCGAGGCGGTCGACAAAAACAAGGCGATCGTGCTGATGGGGCAGATGCGGGTCACCGTGCCTTTGCGCGATCTGCAACATGCCCGGGCGCCCTTGGAGGTACAAAAGACGAAGAGCATCCATACCGAGATCAGCCAAACCTCCAAGTTCGAGAATAAGATCGATATTCGCGGGATGCGGATGGAGGAGGCGCTCAAAGTGATGGAGGAATTTGTCGACCGCGCCCTGATGGCCAATGTCAACCACCTGCAGGTCGTTCACGGCAAGGGGAACGGGGTGCTGCGGAAGGCCGTTCGGATGAAGCTCGAAGAGTACGATGCGGTGCTGCACATCAATCATCCCGAAGAAGAGCAGGGCGGCAATGGAGTTACCCTGGTGGAACTGCGATAAAAAAAGGGAACGGCTCACCCGGAGCCGTTCCCTTTTTTGCAATCTTGAGGCGGGATCAGAACATCTCCGTCACCGCGAAGTGGAAAGCCGATTCGATGGCCGCATTCTCATCGGAATCCGAACCGTGGACGGCATTTTCACCCACGTTGCGGGCATAAAGAGCGCGGATCGTACCAGGCGCAGCTTTAGCCGGATCGGTGGCGCCGATCAAGGTGCGAAAATCTTCTACGGCGTTGCTTTTTTCCAGCACGGCCGCTACGATCGGACCCGAGGACATGAAGTCGACCAGTTCCTGATAGAACGGACGCTCCCGGTGAACGGCGTAGAACTCGCCGGCTTTCTCCGGCGAAAGTTTCGTCATTTTCATAGCTACGATCCGGAAACCGGCGGCGTTGATCTTGTCGAGGATGGCGCCGATGTGCCCGTCCTGAACTGCATCCGGCTTGATCATGGTGAAAGTTCTGTTACCAGCCATTTTACCTATTTGATTGATTTTTAACGGATTAATGTTATTTTTGCCCCACCTTTGGAGGAAACGGCTGCAAAGCTACTTAACTAATCCGATGATTGCCAACAATCTTTTGGATTAGTTGGCATTTTTTGGGAAATTCGCATCCAATTCTGTCGACCCACATGGAAAATTTCGAGGAACTGAAAGGACTATTGGCCGTTCCGAAAGATATCGTGCTGACCACCCATCGCAATCCGGACGGCGACGCAGTTGGCTCGATGCTCGGGATGTATCACTACCTCAACCAACACGGACATACCGTCCGAATGATCGCTCCTTCGGAATACCCCGAATTTCTGGCCTGGTTGCCGGATGCCGATCAGATCCTGATCTACGACCTCGAGCCGGAAAGGGGCCGGGAATGGATCGAGCGGGCCGATCTGCTCTTTGCGCTGGATTACAACGATCTGGACCGGGTCGACAAGATGGGGGAAGTGATCAGCGAGGTCGATGCCCGGAAGGTACTGGTCGACCACCACCTGCTTCCCGGCGCTTTTCCCGATTATTCGCTTTGGGACGTCGACGCCAGTTCCACCTGCGAACTCGTATTCGATTTTATCGCCCTGATGGGCGACAAGCGCCGGATCAATCACCGCATCGGCGACTGCCTCTTCACCGGAATTCTGACCGATACGGGCTCGTTCAAATACAGCACCTCGCCGAAGCTTTTCCGGATCGTCGCAGAATTACTGGAGATGGGAGTGAACGATCAGCAGTTGCAAGACCTGATCTTCAATAGCATGGACGAAAAAGGGTTGCGATTGCTGGGGCACTGTTTATACAACCGGATGGAAATCCTGGAAGAGTACCATACCGGGATCATTACCCTGACGAAGGAAGATTATGAAACGTACAATATTCAGAGAGGCGATACGGAAGGGATCGTCAATTTTCTGCTCAAATTGAAGAACGTCAAGCTGGCCGCCTTCATCCACGAACAACCCACCATCACCAAGCTGTCTTTGCGCTCGAAGGGGGATTTCTCCGTACAGGAGATCGCCCGCGACCACTTCAAGGGCGGCGGCCACAAGAATGCCAGCGGTGGGGCATCCTTTATTGGCCTGAACGCCACAGTCAAGAAATTCAAATCACTTTTACCCGAATACAAAGACCGACTGGCCAAGGCCTGAAGTCTGTCGATCCGGGTAATTTCACTTTCAAATCCATACGGAACATGAATTCCAATCTTCGCATTTTTCTGTTGCTGGCCACCCTGGGCTGGATGTCCTCGTGTACTTCCGGTCCCAAGGAAGCCAAAACCCCGAGTGGGTTTCGCTATTTCCATCACGTGAAGACCGAGGGGGCCAAGCCGCAGGCCGGCGAATACGCCATATTCCAGGTGACCATGCTGGCGGAAGACAGCGTCGTCTTCGAAAGCCGTGGTCAGGGTCCTGCTCCGAAGGTCATCATGCCCGGCGCCGAACAGCTTGCCACCGGCAACCCTTCCCCGGTAACGGAAGCGTTGGCGCTGATGTCGGTCGGCGACAGCCTTTCGGTTTACTATCCGCTCGATTCGATGGGCCGCCGGCCTCCGGGTTTCGAGAATGTCAACGAGATCCAGTACAACCTGGTACTTACCGAGATCAAGACCAAGGACGAGGTCGACGCCGAGGCCGAAGCCCTTCGGCAATCCGCCCAGGTGAGGATCGACGAGATATCCGCCTCCGTCAACGAACTGATCGATAAGTACAAGAACGGTCAGCTGGGCGATCAGCTGAAGACCACCTCTACTGGTTTGAGCTATGTGATCCTGGAAGAAGGCAGCGGTCCGAACCCGGAGCAAGGGCAAACCGTGTTCGCCAATTATTACGGGGCTCTGCTCGACGGCGCCTCTTTCGACAATTCCTACGCTCGCGGACGGCCGCTTTCGTTTCCGCTGGGTTCCGGACAGGTGATCCAGGGCTGGGACGAAGGTTTCGCCTTGCTGAACAAAGGATCGAAGGCCGTGTTCTTCGTTCCTTCCGAACTCGGTTACGGCGCTTCCGGTTTCCCGCCGGAGATCCCCGGCAACGCCGAATTGGTCTTCTACGTGGAACTTGAAGACATTCGCTAGTGTTTTTCGCTACCGGATGCCGGCGCAACAGGCCGGCATCCGGTATTCCATTTCGGTCCTGAACGCATTTATTGACCAACAAAAATTCTTAACATGACTGCCGATCAATTGAAAGAAGTCAAAACCCGTCTGGGTCTCTTAAGGAGGTATCTTTGACGTCGATAACCGGAAACTCCAGATCGAAGACAAAGAACAACAATCCCTCAATCCCAAGTTCTGGGATGACCCGGAGCGCGCTGAAACTATTCTGAAGGAACTCAAGAGCCACAAGAACTGGGTAGCGAGCTTCGAAAAAGTGCAAACCCTCGTGGAAGATACGGAGGTACTCCTCGATTTCTACCGCGAGGGGGAAGCCAGCGAAGCGGAGGTCGACGAGCGCTTTGCCGAAGCGGTAGAAGCCCTGGAAGACCTCGAATTCCGCTCCACCCTTAACCGCCAGGAAGACGAGCTGAGCGCCATCCTCGAGATCAACGCCGGCGCCGGCGGCACCGAGAGTTGCGACTGGTCGGAAATGCTGTTGCGCATGTA
>JAGQXA010000871.1 GCA_020436865.1 Saprospiraceae bacterium
CGATTACGCGCAGCCGGCTTGAGCTATTAACACAGAACGGGGCTATGCAACCGGTGCAAACGCGTACGCTCTTCGATCGGGAAGGGCAGCCTTGCGGCGCCCAGGTGACCATTCAGATCAGTAAAGCAAAGCCATGAAACGGATCGCGATCATCGACGACGAACCAGATGCCCGGCAGTTGTTGCGTGCGTTTCTGACAGAATTATGTCCGGAGGTAGAGATCTGTGGTGAAGCCGACAGCGTGGCCAGTGCTTACGTCCTGCTGCGCACGGTCCGGCCGGATGGCGTGCTGCTCGATATTTCGATGGAAGACGGTACCGGCTTCGATCTGCTGGACAAGTTCCCGCAGCCCACTTTTCAAGTGATCTTTACCACGGCTCACGACGACTTCGCCTTACAGGCCTTTCGCTACCATGCGCTCGACTACCTCTTGAAACCCATCGATCCGATCGATCTGGTGCAGGCTGTCGATCGCCTGGAACCGGAAAAACAGGTGGATTTCCAGACGAAGATCCGACATTTACTGGAGGCCGCACAGACCCGACAGCTGAACAAGATCGCCCTGAATAGCCAGGAGGGCATGATCTTTCTCGATCTGAACCAGATCATCCACCTTCAATCGGAAGGTAGCTATACGACCATCTTTCTGACGAACGACGAACGATATCTGATCGTCCGGCCGATCAAGGATTTCGAAGTGCTGCTGCCGGTCGACGAATTCTTTCGCCTGCATCAATCACATATCGTTCGCTTGTCGGCGGTGAAGAAGATCCTGCGGGAGGACGGTGGATACGCGCTCCTGGACGGCGGGTCGAAGGTGCCCATTGCGCGCCGGCGAAAAGAGGAGTTTGTGGAGGTGATGAAAACGCGCTTCTCGCGCTAGATCCGGAGGATCGATTTCAGCTCGCTTATGTTGCTGAAGGCCCGGCTCCTGACCTTCACGCTTTTCCCTTTCTGATTGGTGATCTTGATGACCGGAGCGAGCGAAGGATTGTAGCTTACCTTTTTCACTTCGGTCCAGCGGATCTTGCGGGTTTCGCCGAGTATGGAGGTGACGACGACCCCGTCGTCGTGGATGGTGACGCGGTGGAGCAGGATCACCAAAAGGTATTGGATGGTCGGATACAGGAAAATGATCCCCAGGAGCAAGGCGGGCATCGCGATGCCCGAGGCGCTTTCGTCGGCGGGGTCCTGGGAGGCGACGGAGTGGAAGAAATAGGCGCCGTAAAAGAAAGTGATGGTAAATAAAAGACTGACCGTCAGGCCGACATAGAGGCTTTTCTTCTTGACCAGCGAAATCTTCTGCATTGGAGTTCCGGTGTTTTTTGTTTGGTATTGAAAAGGACCCTCCTAAAATACAATAGACCGGTCAGATCTTCTGCACAACCCATAAAAAAAGATGCGGGCTCCGACCATTGGTCGGAGCCCGCAGGCAGGGATCTACGTCCGGATCCCCAAGGCGATCAGTACTTGACGAACGCCTGGCCGATCAGGCGATCCTGCCCCGCGATCCGTAGGTAGTACAGCCCTGCCGGCAAGTCCTGAAGATCGAGTTCCTGTATCTGTCCGGCCGATCCGTCGAGGACCAGGCGCCGGGAGTTCAATAGCTGCCCGGCCGGGTTCCAAACCTCTATCGCGATGTCGCCCGACCAGCCAGGCAGGGCCAACTCCAACTGCCCCGAGGTCGGGTTGGGGAAGATGCGCAGATTGCCGTCGTTCTCCGGTTCGTCGACCGCCACGGTCAGCTGGTTTTGGAGAAAAAAGTCGAGGTTGGTGTGAATGAAGCCGTTCTCGATGGGGCCCGGCGTACCGGTTCCCTTCTTACTGCCGTCGGCGTTGCGGAACACGGCGGCGAGCCAATAGGCGATGTCGCCGGTATTCAGGCCGTAGTAGTCTTTTGGCACGAGGGTGATCTCCCACAGATCGGTTTCACCGGGCACGGCGGTCATTTGTCCGATCCCGTTGTCCTGGTCCCAATCGCCGACGGTGTGCTGCCAGGCGGTGTTTTGGGGGGTCGTCGTATTGCTCAGGTCGACACTGCTGTGGATGTATACCTTGTCGGCGTCTACCAGTTCGCGGTTGCCGCGACGGGCGTTGAAGGTAATGGTGATCTCGTCGTCGATCTCAAATGCCGGCGGTTCGATGGTCACAAAAGGGCGGTCGGATTCGATGTTGAAGTAGATCGCGCTGTTGCGGAAGCCGAGTCCGACATTGGCGTTGTCGGCATCCCGGAAGGTCATGGCGAGTTTGAACGCTTCCTCGTCCTCTTCCAGGCCGTAGTAGTCTTTGGGAATTAGCGTGATCTGCCAGATATTGTCGGTTACTTCAGTCATTAGTCCGAGGCCGTCATCGGTGAGTGTACCTACTACATTTTGCCAGTTCGTGCTGTCGGGGTGGGAGAGAACCACTCCTGAGTGGAAGTACACCTTGTCGGCATCGATAAGCCCGTCGGTATCGCCGGGCCAGGCGCGCGTGGCGTCGAAGGTGACGGTGATCTCGTCGTGTTTGGTAAACGGATAGGGCTCGATGCTCACGGGATTGTCGTATACCTCGACTACCCCTGGCAGACCCGGCGAAAGTTGTTCGGTCGTGTAGAGATGCCATTCGCCGGCTTTGAGTTCGATCGGGTCGTCGACCTGGGTCACGTCGAGGCTCTCGCCCGAGAAATAGTCGTACCAGGTACCGGTCTGGCTGAAATTCGGTGGGATAGTGGCCGGCTCCAGCCCGAAATTGCCGATCGCGACCAGGTCGATCCCGCCCCCCGGCAGGTCGTAGCTCAACCGCCGCGCAGCGCCGAAATTTTGGTGATCGCTGGCCGCGGAAGCCAGATTGGCCGCCCCGATCTGCCGGCGCACATCCAGGATACCCTGGTAAGCCTGATAGATATACTGCCGCAGCGAATCCTCGTAGTAGCCTAGTCCGCCGGGCCCCCACGGCAGCGGCTTGTTGCCTACGCGACCGTTGAAATTGATGTCGATGTCGTATCCCAGTTCGTCGAACTGCCAGATCATCTTCGGCCCCGGAAAGAGAAAGCAGAAGGCGGCGGCCATTTTTACCCGTTCGTACATGACGAGTGGATCCTTGACATTATAGCTGCCGTTGCTGAGCCCTTCGGTCAGGGCGTGTTCGGCAATGCGGCGTTCATCATGGCTGTCGAAATAGGAAACATGCGATTCGATGCCCAGGTTATTGAAGTTGCCGGTGGCGGCGCCCGTGGTAGCCGGCACGAAGTCGTAGCTGCGGTTGCGCCACATCTTCATGCCGTAGTCGGCGAGCTGTTGTTCTTCGTTGGGCGGGCCCCAGTGTTCGAGGATGATGTAGGTTTCAGGGTCGACCGCCCAGATCTCGTCGGCCATCCGTTTCAGGATGTCGATGCGCGACTGGTCAAAGCCGTCGATATTGCCTCCGGGAGCATAGTTCGTGAAGCCCTTGGTGAAGTCGAAGCGATAGCCGTCGACGTGGTATTCCTCGATCCAATAGGCGTTGAGGCGGTCGAGGAATTCCTGGGTGTAGGTCGACTCATGGTCCCAGTCGTAGCCCCATTGGTACGGCCCGACGTAGTCGCGGTTGAACCAGGGATTGTTCTCGGCCGGTTTTCCGGCAGTATGGTCGAAATAGAGCTGTACCATGGCATTCTGCCCATAGGCGTGGTTCATTACCATGTCCATGATCACGGCCAGGCCGTTTTGATGGGCTGCCTGGATAAAGGACTTCAGTTGGTCTGGGTTGCCGTAGTACTTGTCGGGAGCGAAGTAGTAGGACGGGTTATAACCCCAGGATTCGTTGCCCTCGAATTCGTTGAAAGGCATGATCTCGATCGCGTCGACCCCCAGTTCCTTGATGTAGGCCAGGGTGTCCTGCAGATCGCTGTACGAATGCGACTCGAGAAAATCGCGCACCAGCAGTTCGTAAATAACCAGGTGATCGATCCCGGGACGCTCCCAATTGGCCTCCGAACCGTCCCAACTGAATGCCTGCTGCCCGGTCTGCAGTACGGTCGCAATGCCGTTGCCGGTGAGTTCATAGGCAGGCAGGTCGGGAAAGGCAACCGCGTCGATCTGCCCGTCGTTCCAGGGATCGGCAACCTGCCCGGCATACGGATCGCCGATCTTGACGTCGCCGTCGACCCAATACTGGAATACATAAGGTTGCTGCGGGGTCAAGCCGCCGATCTCCAGCCAGAAGTATTCGCCGTCGGGCGTTCGGTTCATCTGGTAAGGAGCAAGCACATTCCAGGATGTGAAATCGCCGACTACATAGGCAAACTCCTTCTCCGGCGCCTGCAGGACCAGGGTAACCTTGGTGTCGTCAGTATCGTGGTAATTGATGCCCGAAATTGCACCGGCCGGTAAGGAAGCGATGACCGGCGGCTCGAGGATGATCACGTTGTGCTCGCGAACCACCTCCAACTCTTCCCCGCCGATGGTGGCGGTGAAGCGCAGCTGGATAAGACCCGTCGCGGAAGGCTGGTAGTCGTAGGAGAGATAGGTGCCCGAGTCGGCGGAGGCCACTTCGGTGAAACCGCTCCCTTCGTCGACCCAGATCTTCATCGAACTCACTTCTGCGGAAGCATTGGCGGCGAGGCTTAGCGTCGCGCCGGGCTGCAGGAAGCTTTGATCGCCCAAGGGCGATGCGATGCTGATATAGTTCGATACGTTGAGGTCGACATAGATATCGTAATTCGACGCCACCGTGCCCCAGCCGTACTCGCCCGGAGCAATAGTGCCTTTGACATTCCCGTCGGCACTGCGGAATACGGTGGCGATGCGGAAGATGTTCTCGCCGGCCGGCACCCCGAAGTACTCCCGGATCGACGGGCTGAACTCGATCTGCCATTGGTCGGGCTCGCCGGGTACGGCCGACATTTCCCCGACGCCGTCGTCTTGTCCCCAGTTGCCGATGACATAGTTCCATTCGGTGCCGTCCGGGCCGCTGATCACCACGCCGTGGTGAAGGTACACCTTGTCGGCGCCGGCCAGTTCGCCGTTGCCGGCCGTGGCATCGAAGCGGAGGATCACCGGGTCGTCGGGACCCACGGTGGGCGGAGAAAGGGTGACGATCTGAGCGGTTGCGAGCTGAACCAGCCAGAGCAGGGAGAGGAGCAGGTAGCATTTCTTCATGGAAAAGGAATTTTTCGACCTACCTAAAGGGCGGTCGCCAGGCTTCTAAATAGTGTAAATTTACACTAAGCAGAGCAGATAAAGAAATCCCATTCCTAGATGTCGGTCCGGTCAGATAATGGCTAGTTGGCCGGCTTTGGCTTCGATGAACTGCTCGTGCAGGATGTGCAGTCCGAGAATGTGGTTCAGCAGGGCGTCCTTGCGCACCAGCGATACGGGGTCCTGATC
>JAGQXA010000872.1 GCA_020436865.1 Saprospiraceae bacterium
ATAGGTCGTCAGTTGATCGGCACAACGGGCCAACTGACGACCCGGCCCCAGCATGGGCGGCAGGATCAACGCCAGCAGGAGCAAGATTGCCAGGGTCAAAAGGGTTATGCGCCGTTTCCTGCTCATGTACACTCGATTCCGATGGGGGGAATTTCCCAAATGTAAGAACATTTTCCGAAAGCGATCGGAAGGCTATAGCGGTCGGAACGCTTTAAGCGTTCCGACCGCTATAGCCTTCCGATCGCTATTTCTTTGTATCTTGCCCGTTCGCCGCAGGCTACCCTATCGCGGTTCTCCGCAAGGAGGAATGAGGAAAGTCCGGACAACGCAGAGCGCCACACCATCTAACGGATGGGGTTCCGGCCTTGGCCGGGATACAGCGAGTGTCACAGAAAATTACCGCCCCGGCTCTGTCGGGGTAAGGGTGAAAACGTGCGGTAAGAGCGCACGACGCTTCCGGGTAACCGGGAGGGTGGACAAACCTTGTGGGTTGAAATGCCATGTACATCCGGGTCGGCTGCCTGTGGGCGGCCGGTGGAGTTGCTCGCTCCACGACTTCTTCGGAAGGAGCCCGGAGGGGTAGGCAGATAGACCCCGTGCCGTGAGGCCGGGGCTAGATAAATGATAGGGCTCGACAGAATCCGGCTTACAGGCCTGCGGCGAGCTTTTTGAAAAAAAAGGGCGGCCGACTTCAGTCGGCCGCCCTTTTTTTTTGGCGGAAAAAAATCAATTTCCCGCGTCCTTTTCAAAGGCGCCGAAGTCGAACAGCAGCGAGAACCGCAGGGTGTTGTCGAGCGGATTGCGCTGGTTGGTCGTCGGAACGAGGTAGGAGAAGTTCAGGCCGAAGATGTTGTACTTGAGACCCAGGCCTACGGTGAAGAAGCGCCGGGCGCCCTTGGTCTGATCTTCGAAATAGTAGCCGGCCCGCACGGCGAACTGCTTGTCGTACCAATACTCCAGGCCGAAGGAGAACATCAGCTCCTGTAGTTCTTCCGAGAAGCCGCCCGGCGCGTCGCCGAAGGAGCTGAAGATGCCGCCGATCGGCGATTCTTCCTTCCAGTCGGGAATGCCGTTCTGACCTGGATCGCAATCTTCGAGGCAAGGCGTCGGTACGAGGAATTTGTTGATGTCGGTCACGATGGTCAGGCTGTTGAACTCGTCGAAGTTGAGTTCCCAGGCGGCGCCGATGCCGAGGTTGGCCGGAATGAAGTCGCGTTCGTTGTTGGCGGCGTTGGTATAGGTGATCTTCGAACCGATATTGCTCAAAGCCAGGCCGACCGTCAGGTTCGACTCCATGTTCTGCATCTTCAGCGGACCGCTGTAGGTGAAGGACACGTCGGCGGCGCCGGCCGTGCCGACGGTGATCTCCTGCCCGTTGACGGTTTGCCCCGAAGCCAGGTTGGAGTAGATGAACTTGGCGCCGATGGCGGCGGCAAAGTGGTCGGACAACTTACGGGCATACGAACCTTTCAGTTCGAACTCGTTCGGCCGCCCGTTTCCAAGCGGTTCGCCGTTGATGTCGGTGAAGTTGATCTCCCCCAGAGAGAAGTAGCGAAGACCCAACCCGACTGCCTGCAGATCGCTGATCTTGTAAAAGCCGGTCAGGTAGGCGATATATACGTCGTTCAGCCCCAGTTCGCGCAGCCACGGAGTATAGGTAGCCGAAATCCCCAGGTCTTGCTCGGCAAACACCAACTTCGAGTCGTTGAAGTGCAAGGCGTTGGCGTCGGGCGAAATGGCGATGCCGGCATCGCCCAGCGCAGCCGAGCGGGCATCGGATACGATGCGCAGGAACGGCACGGCCGTGATGATCGAGTTCGGACAGGGCGAACCGTCGGGCAATACCCACTCGCCATTCGTGTTTTTCAAACAGGTGGCGATCTGCGCCCGGACATCGATCGCTGCCAGAACCAGGAGTGCTACCAGGGCAGTTAGTAAGGAGTTTTTCATGAGAATGAATTCAGTTAGCAAAAAGAGTTCGCAAATATAAGGCTTTATTCAGATTTCAACTGCAGGAGTTCTGAACATCCCATTCATCCAGTATCCAGTATCCAGCATCCCCTCACCTCAGGATCACCAACTTCTCGAATCCGCTCTCGCCTTCGAGCGACAGGGCGCCGGCATTGGCCGACCGCACCTTGACCTGATAGAGGTAGACTCCCTTGGCCAGCGGGTCGCCGTAATCGTCCTTGCCGTCCCACTGGATGCAATTATCTAAGGATAAACGACTACCCTCTGAAAATATTCTTTCCTCAATTGTTTTTACCAGACGCCCGGAAACGGTGTATATCCGGATCAGCACATCGACGTCCTGACCGTCCAGATTGTGCTCGAATTGGAAGCAGGTGGAGTTGATGAACGGGTTCGGATAATTGAGCACATGGTCGAGGGCTACCTCGGCCGAGGAAGCCACGACGAACTCGGTGTAGCCCTCCGCCGAGTTGTTCGCTACGTCGAAGGCCCGCACCTTCACCGTGTGTCGTCCATCGGCGAGTTCAGACAACGGATACCGGGCTTCGCCGCGGGTATAATCATCGAGTTCGGCTTCGTAGAAGTCGTTGAGCAGGATGGTGCCCTGCGTCTGCTCGTCGAGCACGGCCGTCAGGTCGTGGCCGATGGAGTTGCCGACCACGTTAATGCCGTTATCGTCTTCGAGTTTGACCAGCAGAGTGGGGTTGTCGCTCGTGAGCCCGCCGAAGACAAAGTCGATCGAGTTCATGAATACATCTACTTTGGGCCCTTGATCGTCGGCCAGCGCGTTGGCGTCGGTACCGCCGATGATCACGCCTTCGAAGGCGCCGCCGCCATCGATCTCGTTGCCTTCCTCCGCGTAGTAGCTGATCTTGCCGTAGCCGTAGTTGAAATTAATGTCTTTCGGCACCACGAAGGTGAACTGGAATTTCCCTCCCTGCACGCTCGCCCGGCCCTTGAACAGGGTGTTCTTTTGCAGGGTGTAGTTGCGAACCGGCGTGTTGTCCTGTCCGAGGGTCTTGTAGGTCACCCGCTTGTCGAAGATGGTCGGCGAGAGGGTGCCGTTGAAACCGGTCATCAATTGCCCATCCTGGCCGCGCACTTCTCCCTCCACGGTCACCTTTTGAAGAGCCCGTAGGGTATCGAGCTGGCCGGAGCCGACCTCGATGCCGTTGATCCGGGTCGTGGCGATCTCCAAATGGGGTAGAGCCAGTTGCAGACTGGGGTCGCCGAGCAGCGTGAATTTGCGCGAGTTCGAACCGCCGTTGGCCTTGTTCTTGGCTACCCGCAGGGCCTCGCCGAGTTCCTGGCCGTGGCCGTCGACCTTGGCGAAAAGGGTGTCGGCGGCTGCCCGCGTCAGCGTTTCGTTGGTACTGGCATACACGGCGCGCACGGTGGTATAGAGGCCGATGGCGCCGCCGCGCTTGTTGAGCAGCACCAACTCGCCGGCCGTGGTGAAGCCCGGATCGTCGTAGCCGGCGAAAGAGCAGGTGGCCGTAATGAAAATGGGCAGTTGGTCGAAGTTGGTCCAGCCGTTAATATCGGGGATCTGCAGGATCCGCTCCTGCGCCCAGCCTTTGGCGCCGCCGTGCCCGAGATAGGTGACCGCCAGCACGCCCTTGAACAAGTTCGTGTTGAGTGCTTCGGTGGCCGTCGGTACCCGTTCGCCGCCCGGAGTCGACACCTGGTTGAAGGCGTCGACGTAGATCTTGTCGACGTTCAGGAACGAGTACTTTTCATTGACGTCGTCGGCGATGTTGTCGGCGTCGCGGGTATGAATGCCCTGGTCTTCGTCGTCGCCGACAAAAACGACGCGGTTCCGCCAGTCGCCCAGGGTCGAGGGATTGGAGTCGTAGTTGATGATCTTGTCGACCACATCGGCGGCCTGTTCGACCGTGCGTACCGGCAGCCGGCCAATGGCGATGTCGAGGTCGTCGTTGGTGTTCAGGATCCCCTCGTCGTCGTCGAGCAGACCGAAGTAGTCGTCCGACGGGAACGAGAGGATCGGGTTCACCGAATTGCTCGTTTGGTAGGTCGTGACGAAATTATTGTTCTGCCCGTCGAGGTTCCGGTGGTCGTACGAACCATCGCCAAACAGCAGCAGAAAGCGGAAGCGATCGCTGCGTTCGTAGAGCATCTTGCAGAAATCGCGAATGGCGGTAGCGTCCTGCCCGCCGCTCGAAAACTCGTTGAACAAGCGGTCGATGCGCACCAGGGCGACCTCCATGTCGTTGTGCTGCGAGCGATGGTCGGCCAAGCGCTGCGCTTCCGCTT
Organism: Saprospiraceae bacterium; assembly: GCA_020436865.1. Classification (GTDB taxonomy): domain Bacteria; phylum Bacteroidota; class Bacteroidia; order Chitinophagales; family Saprospiraceae; genus JAGQXA01. Next base: position 4,246 of record JAGQXA010000872.1, read on the forward strand.
CGAAATCTTCGTGATAGAGAATGACCATATCCACCTCGTCGATGCCGTGCAGGTTCTGATTGGGCGCCGGGCCGATCGCTTCGGCCTGCAGGGCCGAGCCGTTTTGCCGAAAGGCGATGAAGGTCTTCAGCTGATCGGTCACGACGCCGAAATTAAAGGTCGAGCCGTTCAGGGAGCCGTCCTGCCGCTTGGGATGCAGCGGATCGGTAATGTCCCAAACGGTAATATCGTTGCCGGCATCGGCCAGTTGAAAGGTAGCGCTGGGCTGGGCCAGGGTCTCGATGTCGCGGAAGATCAGTTGCTCGCCGGTCATGCGCAACTCGCGGCGGGCGTTGATCTGTACGTAGTCGAGCCAGCCTTCGCTCGTAGCGCCCGGTACCGAGGGGTAGTCGACCGTTACGGACAGATCGTCGTCGGTGGCCGTGGCCGTTCCGTTGAGCTGCCGGAGGGAGGCGAAGGAACCGTTCGGATTGCCCAGGTTGAGGCCTTCGAAGGCGTCGCTGTTGAGCGTTTGGCCGTCGACCACGACGTTGAAGCGGGTCGTCGACTTGTCGGCGCGGGCGGCGAATTGGGCTTTGACGACAACCGGACTGTTCTTCACCAGGTTCGGGAACGAAAAGGCGCCCGGATAGGTATACGAGCGCTGGTTCTTGAAGTAATCGCCGAACCACATCATGCCCGAACCCTGACCGAGCTCGTATTCGTTGAGGAGGTTCACGCGATCGTCTTCCAGCCGGTGAAAATCGTTGAAGGTCGTAGTCGTATAGGCCGTATTGATCGAGGCCTGATCGGGTATCCGCAGGCCGTTCTCGCTACCGATCTTCAGAAAGTAATAACTGCGGGTGTCGTAGACATTCGGCTGAAAATCGAATACCTGTGCGTCGCCGTTGTAGATCCACTGGCCGGGTCCCTGACCGTAGAACAAGAGGTAGTCGCCCGGGTCGAAACTCCCGTCGTCTTCGCCGGCCACCAGGATGTGATTCTCTTCGAGGTCGTCGATGCGGGTAGCGGATGCGAGTTCCGGTAACATGGCGCCTCCGTTGCCGTAGAGCTGGAAGCGGCGTGGGTCGACCCCCGCCGGATCGAGGCCGAGTTGATTGACCACGAAATCGTAGTCGAGGCGGTAAATGCCGTCGGCGGTGACCGCCAGTTTGTAGATCTGTCCGTCTTGCAGTACGGACGTATAGGTGAAATCGCCTCCCCGGTTGTTGGCGAGGCCCGCCGGTGCGGGCGTGAAGGTGATCTCCAGTTCGAAGGATACCAGCTTTTCATAGGAGCCCGTGGCCGTGCGCCGGATGGGGATGAAGCGAACGCTGCCGACATGGCGGCGGCGATCCCGGCTGACGTGCGTCTGGAATTGCAGGTCGCGATCGAGCTGAGAGTCGTCGGCGGAAGGTTCTTTGGGAAGGGGCTCGTACTGAGCCTCCAGAAGACGCACCTGCAGCTGGCCCGGACCGTCGACCGGGAAGCGGTGATAGAAATACGGTAGGGTAGGGTGGCTCTCGTCGTAGAAGGCTCCCTCGAACCGCCAGATGGCCACGGCGGCCTGACCGTTCAGATCGGTGTGGATCACCGGTTGGTCCTCCCACTGCAGGGTTTGTCCGATCCTTGTCGGATTTCCGGCAAAAGCGGAGGTGAGGAGTGAAAACAAAACGACTGAGGTAAGAATTGTCTTCATAAATGAGTTTATTTGTACGCGAGGTTCTTTTCTTTACTCCTGATCGGTCGGGGCGCCCGGCTACCCGGGCAATGAGAATCGTTATCAAAACGTTAACCCCTGGATGGTATTGTTTGCCCGTCGATCGGATTTTCAAACTGCAAGATTCCCGGCATTTCGCGTCGGAGCGCGCCGGCGGGGAAGGCAAAAATACACGGACACCCTGATAATCTTTCGTCCATGACTCGACAATTACTCCTTTTCTTCTGCGTCCTGTGCATCTCCGGGCTGGCTCGGGGCCAGGATCCGGTCTTCTCCCAGTTCTATGCGGCTCCGGTACAGCTCAACCCGGCCCTGGCCGGCAGCACGCTCGCTCCGCGTATCGCCGTGAACTACCGCAATCAATGGCCGGAACTGAATGCCTATGTCACCTATTCGGCTTCATACGAGCAGTTCGTCGAAGAGCTCAATAGCGGCTTCGGGTTGATGTTGATGGCCGACGATCAGGGCGAGGGCCTGATCAAGACGAACTATTTCAAGGCCTCTTATAGCTACCGGCTGCGGCTGATCGAAGAATCTTTCATCAAGATCGGCGTGGAAGCCGGGTTTACGCAGGCCCGTTACGATTGGGACCGGTTCATCTTCCTCGACCAGATCGACAAGATCAACGGTCCGTACGACCCCGCCGGTACGCTCAATCCCACCCTGGAACAACAACCCGACAACAACAATGTTTCCTACTTCGATGTGGGCGCCGGCATGGTCGCTTACTCCCGCTATTTCTACGCCGGGATCACGGTCAGACACCTGACCCGGCCGGAAGACGGACTGCTGCGTTCCAACGATGCGCTGACCGACGGATTGCCCCTGGCGTACTCCCTGCACGCCGGCACCGAAATTACCCTGAGAGAAGGCAATAATCGCCGGGCGTCGACGTTTATATCTCCGAATGTGCTGCTGGTGAAGCAGGCCGATTTCGGACAGGTCAACGTCGGGGCCTATGGAGGGCTTGGCGCGATCTTCGTCGGGGCCTGGTACCGGCACGCCTTCAGCAACCCGGATGCAGCGATCTTTCTGCTTGGCTACCGCCAGGGGATTTTCAAGATCGGTTACAGTTACGACCTGACCATTTCCGAACTATCAGCGGCCCCCTCCGGCGGGTCGCACGAAGTATCCTTGATCCTGAACTTCGAGAACAGCGAACTGTTCCAACGGCGGCGGCGGGCCTCCCGCTATAACGACTGCTTCCAGTTGTTCCGCTGATCGAACCGAACCTTCGGCCAGGCCGGAGGTTTCCATGCTTAAACAAAAGTGATTTGGAAATTCCCAAGAGCGCTTTGAATGCCGGGATCGATCCCGGGCCGACAGCCGAAGTGGCAGCCAGACTGCTTTCCAAGCCAAAATGCGATTGCCCCCAACTTTAACAAAGCGTATCTTTTGATAACTCAATTTTTCACTATATTTGTTCGTCCTTTCAAAAAGCTAAAAATATCTATTAGGTGATGAAAAATCTGTTGAAGTTAAGCGCGTTCTCCTTGCTCTTTGCGTTAGTGCTCAGCTCGTGCGGCTCCAAGGAGCGCTCGGCGACTACCGGCTGGGCTTACAATGACCAAAAGTGGGGAGGATTTGAAAAACTCGACTACGAAGGCCAGGTGACCGGCCCGAACCTCGTTCTGATCGAAGGCGGTACCTTCACCATGGGACTGACCGAGCAGGACGTGACCTTCGACTGGTCCGCTATTCCGCGTCGGGTAACGGTTTCTTCCTTTTACATGGACGAAACCGAGATCTCCAATTCCGATTATCGCGAATACCTCTACTGGCTGGATCGCGTCTTTGGGGAATCCTTCCCGGAAGTGGCCATGAACGCCATGCCCGACACGATGGTCTGGCTCGACGAACTGGCCTACAACGAGCCGTTCCTGGAAACCTACTTCCGCCACCCGTCCTACGACGACTACCCCGTAGTAGGCGTCAGCTGGCTGCAAGCCAACGACTACTGCCAGTGGCGGACCGACCGGGTCAACGAAATGATCCTGATCGAGAAAGGGATCCTCAATCCCAACCCCGAACAGCAAGACGAAGATAACTTCAATACCGAGGCCTACCTCGTCGGACAATATCAAGGCGATGTGCGCAAGAACCTGAAAGACCTGCGGACTGGCGGCGAGCGCTCCGTGCGCTTCGAAGACGGCATTCTGCTGCCTTCCTACCGCCTGCCGACGGAAGCCGAGTGGGAATACGCCGCACTGGCGCTGCAAGGCAACCTGAGCTCCGAACAGGACGAGCGCATCACCGACCGCCGGATCTATCCGTGGGACGGCAATACGGTGCGCTACCAGAAGCGCAACAAATATCAGGGTAAGATCCTGGCCAACTTCAAGCGTGGCCGTGGCGACTACATGGGTATGGCCGGTAACCTCAACGACCGCGCTCACATCACCGCCCCCGTACGTTCGTACATGCCCAACGACTTTGGCCTGTACCACATGGCCGGTAACGTCAACGAATGGACGATGGACCTCTATCGTCCGCTGACCAGCAGTACCCTGCGCGATTCCGATAACCACGAACTCAACCCCTATCGCGGTAACAAGTTCCAGACCAAGGTCCTCGACGAAAACGGCGCCCCCGTAGAAAAGGATAGCCTCGGTCGCCTGAAGTACCGCTACCTGGAAGACGACGAAGTAGCCGACCGCGAGAACTTCAAGCGGGGTCAGACCTACGACTACCTCGACGGCGATAAGGAATCGGAAGTGTTCTACGACTACGGCAAGACCACCCTGATCAGCGACAAGGCTCGCGTGATCAAAGGCGGTTCGTGGGCCGATCGCGCCTACTGGATGTCGCCGGCCACCCGCCGCTACAAAGAGGAGGATAAGGCCGACCGCACCCTCGGTTTCCGCTGCGCCATGACCCGGACCGGTACGCCGACCGGCAACGACGACGTCAAAGGTGGTGGCAACCACTTCAACGTCAAGAGCAAGAAGGAAAAGCGGCGCTACAAGTAACAAAGCTTTTTGATTGATCTCCGAATGAGCCTCCACTTCTACAAGGGTGGAGGCTCATTCTTTTGTCGACACTTCATTGGGCCATGTTTCCGACCTCCATCCCCGATCTCTATCAGCGTTTTCTCGAATCGCAGCGCGTCGTCAGTATCGACAGCCGCCGCATTAGTCCGGGTTGCCTGTTCTTCGCCTTGAAAGGAGAGCGCTTCGACGGCAATGCCTACGCAGCCGAAGCGCTCCGCCAGGGCGCTTCCTGGGCCGTGGTCGACGATCCTGCGGTCGCCGGCGAGCACGAACGCTTCCTGTGGGTCGACGATGCGCTCGGCAGCCTGCAGCAACTGGCCACCCACCACCGCCGGCAATTCGATATTCCCTTACTGGCCATCACCGGCAGCAACGGCAAAACGACGACCAAGGAACTGATCGCGGCGGTCCTGTTCAGCCAGTACCGCCTGCATTTCACCCAAGGCAACCTGAACAACCACATCGGCGTGCCGCTGACCCTGCTGGCGATGCCGCCCGAAACGGAAGTGGCCGTGATCGAAATGGGCGCCAATCACCAGGGGGAGATCGATCTGCTCTGCCGGATCGCCCTGCCGACCCATGGGATCATCACCAATATCGGAAAAGCGCATCTGGAAGGTTTTGGCGGCATCGAAGGGGTGAAGAAGGGAAAGTCGGAGCTCTATCGCTTTCTCGCTGCGCACGGTGGCGTGGCATTCATCAATCAGGATGAACCCTTTCTCGGAGAACTGGCGGCGCCGGTCGGCAAAAAGGTCTTCTATCGCGAGGCGGCCGAGGGCGAAGGCGATTTCGATCGCGGCTACGGGATCCGTCTGCTGGCCGAAAAGCCCTTTATTCGGGCGGCCTTCGAGGCCGAGGG
>JAGQXA010000873.1 GCA_020436865.1 Saprospiraceae bacterium
AATGACCGGCCTTTCCCCACAGGAGCACCTCGCCGGGTTATCGAATTGATAAGCCTTTTTTCATTTGGATAGCGATAGCGGCAAGCCTCGCCGCACCTTTGCAGTGCCTTCCGGCTTTGGCAACGGAAATCTCTCGCCGCAACAGCCGGATCGCGACCGATCCGACAACCTAGTTGATCCATCCAAACATGAAAAAAATGAACGGTTTATCGACCATTACCACCCTGTGTGCAATTCTTGCTCTGACCGCCTGCACGGCAGCCCAGAACAGCCGTGCACTGCAAGATCAGAAACCCATCTACGAACTGGCCGTACGCCAGGTGAAACCCGGAAAGAAATTCGAGTTCGTTCGCGAACGAAGCCGCTTTGTACAGAAACTGAAAGAGCAAGAAGGCGTCAGCAACGATCGCGAATTCCAATCCTTCTACGCCTTGCCGCAACCCGACCAACGAGAGGTATTCATCGGCATGACCCAATACGAATCGACCGAAGTGTTGGAACGGGTACAGCAAGAGCTCTCCTCCGCCTTTGCGCCCTTCGCTGAACAGATGGACTTAAAAGCCTACGTCTTCCTCCGGCAAACCGAAGGGCCGGCGCTCGACCTTGCCACGCTGGCCCTGCAGCCCGGCCAAGTGCTCGAGGTCGGGGTAAGAAGGGTGCACGAGGGCCGGGATAAAGACTTCCACGCTTATCGCAAGGCCTTCGTCGACAAACTCGGCAGCTACCCAGGAGTACTGGAGAGCTACGAGTTCGAGGTCGTCGCCGGTATGGATGCCGAACGCCTCGCCGTGGGCATGACGGTCTACGAAAATCAAGAGGCCCTACAGAAACTCATCCCAGATATCCTTCAGCAGGAAGTTACGAAGCAGTACTTCGAGACCTTCGAGGTGATCGCCTCGCAATTCGCCTTCTCCACCACTAACATACAAGCAACTATGGTACAGGAAATCGCAATCAGAAAAGTAAAAGCCGGGCAGGAAGAAGCATTCAAAGCTGCCCGCAGCGCACTGATCAAGAAGCTCAAAGCACAAGATGGCGTGGAAAAAGACTGGGAATTCCAGTCGTTCTTCACCATGCCCGAACCCGACGACTCCGATGTGTACGTCGGCATGACCCGCTACCGCTCGCCGGAGGTCGTCAAGAATATTTCGGAAAAGCTGATGCAGTCGCCGGAAGCGGCCAATTTCTTCGCCACCTTCGACATGAAGGCCTTTGTGCTGGTACAGGCAGAAGACGGAACGGCCTTCAAGCTGGAAGATGTGCTTGCGGAAGGCAATGTGCTCGAGGTGGCGATCAGGAGCCCCAAAGCCGGCACGGAGGAACAATTTCCCGCTCTCCGAAAGGCCTTCTTCGACCTGATCGCACAGCAGGAGGGATACTTGTTCGACAAGGAATTCGTCGACCTGCAATCCAATGACAAGGTCGTGCTGATCGGTTGGCGCAGCCAGGCGGATTTTCAGCAGGCCCTCGGCGCCCTGTCCACCCGGCCGGAAATGCAGGCTTTCTTCGGCATCCTCGACGTGAAGGCCTATCAAGCGCTGACTCTCAGTCGTAACGACTAAGTTCGGCCAAGGCAAAACCGATCTGCCGGAACGCCAGTATCCGGCTGCGCATGGCCTTCCCACCCCCGGGAGGGCCATGCTGTTTTAATGAGTTGATTCTCGTATGTCGAGATACCAAGAGGTGCGGGGCTTGTCGTTTCATACGTCTGTTGTACCTTGCAACAGCCTGCTTCAGCAGCGAGAAAAGAAAAACCGTTCACCAATCTACCACCATATGACTCTGAAGGATCTACCTAAGACACTTTTCCTGGCGGGAGTGCTTTTCCTGCTTTGGGGATGTTCCAAATCCGACGATCAAGGCCCTTGCGGTTCGTCCTCGACTTCGGTCAGCGCCGACAATATCTGCCTGCTCATCGAACA
>JAGQXA010000874.1 GCA_020436865.1 Saprospiraceae bacterium
AACCAATGCGGGTGGCCGGCCCAGTCGACGTCGTGTTCTTCGGTGAAATAGAACTCGCGGCGGATGTCGTCGCGTTGGATCAGTTCGTCGAAGATGATCCGGTTGAAGATCTTTTCCACCTTGGTTTTCTTGCCATTGCGGAAGTAGAACACCTCGCGGCCTTCCACTTTGAGATCGCTCACGCAGACAAAATCGATTCCCAGCATTTGCCGGCAGGCGAAGAAATCGATCGCCGTGGTCTGCTTCTCGGGTTCCACTTCGAGGAGGATGACATTTTCCGGGGCGTGGTCGCCGATGATGGTGTTGCGGAGGATCTGCAGGTACTCGGTCTGATCCATGCCGTCGAACAGATGCGAGTAGCCCGCCGGGATGTCGAAGTGCTCCTGATAGGCCCGGGCCAGGAGGTCCTGGAAAAAGTAAAGGGAGGGAAAGCCCTGCGCTTCGATCAACTGCGGGGTGAACTGTCCGTTCTCATCGAGGCAAACGCCGAAATCCATTTGCAGGAAGGCCGTGTGGGGCGTCTCTCCGGGTACGATCTGGCCGGCCAGGACGGCGCTTTGCGACAGTTCGAGGAAATCGGGCCGGCAAATGACGTCGGTGATCTCTTCGCACGCCTGAAAAAGCTTGGTCTTCAGGTCATTGGGGATAAAGACCGGCGTTTCGGCGATCCGAAACTTGGGCACGTGATCGTATTGCCGGTAGATCCATTGCAAAAAGGTCTGATAGGCCGAATCGGAGAATTTCCGATTATACGCTTCGCGAAGTTCGGGGATCATGGTGTGGGGGTTTTGAAAAGTGGAGCGTGGGAAAGTCGGCGCAGGGCTCAGGCCGGCACCAGACTTTCCTTCAGTTTCAGGATCGAATTATCGAGAAAGCTGGGTAGAACCGTATCGTGGGTCAGTTGGATCTTGCCGGGATGGCTAAGATCTTTGATCATCTGTTCGTACTTCGGCTTGCCGTATTCGTTGAGCACGTGCACCATCTTTTCCTCCGTTTGAAAATAGTGCAACATACCCGGGCCGTCGGCTTCGGGATGAAACTGCGTGCCCATCATTTCTTCCGAAAAGCGCACGGCCATGATCGCGCGCTCGTTGGGCGCATGTGGCCGCACGTACTCCATCGCGAGGATCTCGGCGCCCAGGGCTTCGATCTGCAGCAGGTCGGGATTTACGACCTGCCAATCGCGGAAATCGGCGATGTAGAATGGATTGGGCAAGGACTGAAAGATCGGATCGGCCAGGGCCGAATCGGTCAGATAGCAGGGAAAGGTGCCGAAGCTCGTGCTCTTACGACGGCTCAACTCGCCGATCTGGAAATGGCGGCAGGCCATTTCGAAGGAGTGGCAAATGAAAAAGACGTACTTCTTCGGCTCGATACCTTGCAGGTTCGACTCCCACAACTCGTCGATGAGGGCAAAAAAGCGGCGATCCCAATCGCCGTCGCCTTCCAGCGGGCTGCCGGGGCCACCCGACATGATAAAGAGGTCGAAGTCGGCCGCCACCGGCAGTTCGCCTTTGGCGCGTACGTCGAAGAGTTTCCATTCGAGGACGTCTGCATAAGGCCGCAGAACGGCCTTGATAGAGGCTATCCCGCGATTGGTCACCCCATTGTTCAGATCGAGTATTGCCAGTCGTAACATTCTCATGAGTTCAGATCAGAAACAAAAGTACGGTATTGCGTTCACACGCCGATCGATTGACGCATAAACGTTCCCCAGGTCAGATTGTTCTGGCCGGGGCGCTGAGCCAGGGCTCGTTCGATCGCGTAGTTGGCCATGGTTTCCACGACCCATTCGAAATTGTCTTTTCCGACCGAGTGCAGGTCGGCATCGGGCGCCGGATTGCAGAAGTCGATGGCATAGGGCACGCCGTCCATGATCGCAAATTCGACGGTATTCAGGTCGTATCCCAGGGCCTGGTTGAGGCGGATGACCATCTCCTCGACCTGCTTGATCATCTCGTCCGACACGTTGTGGTTGGCGGCATAGCGCAAGTGGTGCGGGTTGCGGGGTTCGTAGTGCATCACGCGCACGTGCTTGCCGCCGATGCAGTAGCAGCGGAAGTAGGAGTCGAACTCGATGGCCTGCTGCAGCATCATGACCAATTGGCCCGTTTCGTGGTAAGCGTTGAAGAGTTCGTCGAAGTTGTGCACTTTGTACACGTTCTTCCAGCCACCGCCGGCGAAGGGCTTCATGAAGAGCGGAAACCCGCCGAGGTATTCGAGGATCGCATTCCAGTCGAGCGGAAACTTCAGGTTGGAAAAGGAATCCGAGGTCGTATCGTCCGGATGATCCTTCGAGGGCAGGAGCACGGTTTTGGGCACGGGCACGTCGACCTGTTCGGCGAGCACGTTGTTGAAGAATTTCTCATCGGCGCTCCACCAGAAGGGGTTGTTGATGACGGCCGTGCCGGTGGCGGCGGCGTTCTTCAGAAAGGCGCGATAAAAGGGTACGTCCTGCGAGATGCGGTCGACGATCACGGCATAGTTGCAGGAGCGGTTCTGCATCACTTCTTCCACTTTCACGAACTCGGCCGTGACGCCTTCGACGCCTTTCGCATTGATCCGGTCGACCAGCGCCGGGGGGAAGGAACGTTCTTGTCCGAAAAGGATCCCGATTTTTTTCATGTGAGTTGGCTATTGGATGGTTTTCAGATCAAAGATAGGTAATGGGGAAACATTTCTCGCCACAAAGGCCAGTCGTGTTGCTGCCAGCCCCGCACGTCGAGCCAGTGAGGCACGTTCTTGCGGTTGAGCAGGTCAGACATGTGCAGGTTGGCGTCGAGGCAGATATCCCACTCCGAGGTGCCCAGCACGATGTTCATCTTCCAGAGTTCAGGGTGGTTCATTCCCGGCAGAAAGTCGACCGGGTTGTTGAAATACACGTTGTCGTCGTAGTAGCCGTCCATAAAGGAGCGGTTGTCGAAGCGGCCGCTCATAGCGAAGAGATGGCTGACCGCATCCGGATGCCGGAAAGCGAAGTTCAGGGCATGAAATCCGCCGAAACTGGC
>JAGQXA010000875.1 GCA_020436865.1 Saprospiraceae bacterium
AGCGCATCGGCAACCGGCGATTCTTCGAACTCCTGAAAGAGGTATACTTCGACATTACCGAACCGATCCTCGAAAGCCTGGGGGAGATCTATCAATACGTGGGCGACGAGGTAGTCGTTACCTGGCCCGTCGACAAAGGCGTGCAGGACAACAACTGCTTGGCCTGTTTTTTCAGCATCGCCCGGAAGATAGACCAAAAGAGCAAAATTTTTGTAGAAAAATACGGTGTCGTGCCGACCTTCAAGGCCGGGGTCCATATCGGCCGGGCGACGGTCGGGGAGATCGGCGTGATCAAGAAAGATATCGTGTACTCCGGCGATGTGCTCAATACGACCGCACGCATTCAGGGAGTTTGCAACTACTATCAGGCCGATCTGCTGATCTCCTCCGATCTGCTGCTCCTGCTGCACCTGGATGGAAGGTACGGCAGCAGTGCGATCGGAGAGATCAGCCTGCGCGGAAAAGAGGAAAAGGTGGGCCTGTACGCCATCCAAACTCTTTAGGGAAAATACAAATTTGCGAATTACGGGGCCCGCTGCCTTCAAATGAAAAACCTTATGCGTTACAATCCCGATGAGTTCAAATCGCCCCAGGACAAGAGGCTCGCCCTCGAGCACGAACGACTGGATGCCTTTTGCCGCGAGAGCCGATACCTCACCTGCGAGGTTCTTGATCAGCAATACCGCCTCCCAAGAGACTTCTTGCTCACCTACCGTCTGCGAAGCATCGTAGGGATCGGCGAGGATCAAAGTCCGGTCTACGGCGATCAGCACCAGGTACGGATCACCCTCTCGGCGAAGTATCCGCTGGAACCCGCCCGTTGCGCGCTGGTCAGTCCGGTTTGGCATCCGAATATCCAATCGGGCGGGAGTCTTCACGGACGGGTGCAACTAGCCGTTTCGGACGAGCCCGGCGTATGGTCGCTGGAGCAGATCGCCGAACGGATCGGCGACCTTCTGCGGTACCGGATGTACCAGGCTGAGGACCGACCGCCCTTTCCGGAGAATGCTGCCGCGGCAAAATGGGTGCGCGAATATGCCGAACCGAAAGGTCTGATCGCTCCGGGCAAAGGGCTGGTCGGACAGGTTGCCTCCCTTCCTTCTACGGGAAACAGGATGGACCTGTACAGCGAAATTGCGTTGGAAAACGGCAGAAAAATACAATTGCTCTTCGGCGATCTGGCCCACATTCCGGAGGAACATGAAGTGGACCTGCTCGTGTTGTCGGCCTTTTCCGACGATTATATTCCGACCTCGACCTCCCTGATCGGCGCCCTGCACCGGCAGGGCATTTCAGTTCGACAATTGGCAGAGGATAAAGAAGCCGACCTGCGCACCCCCTTCCGGTGCTGGCTGTCGAAACCGGTGCAGCGCAACCACATCGGGAGGATCCTTTGCTTTGAGCCGAAAGAGCAGGAAGATCCGGGCTCGCTGATTTCCGGCATTTTTCAAAGCATCATGCCCTTCGCCTATCTCGACGAGGGTATCCAAAAGATCGCCATGCCCATCGTCAGTACGGGCGACCAGGGATTTGCGTCGGATTACCTGTTTACCAAGCTATTGGAAGCAGCCCTGTTCTGGCTACAAAAGGAAGTACCCTTCACGGAGATCAAGATCGTCGAACGCCATCAGGGCAAGGTCGACCGCGCCCGGCAGATCATGGAGCAGGTGCGGCAAAATCTGGGGAAAAAGATCATCACACCCTTTTCGTTCGATTATTTCATCAGCTACTCACGCAAGAATTCGGCAGAGGCGGAGTTCCTCTACCAGGGCCTCCGGCAGTCGGCGCCGCATCGCAAGGTCTTCCTCGACCGGGAAGAGATCTCCGTCGGACAGTTCTGGCAAAACCAGCTCTACGACAATCTCGACGCCTGCCGATACATCATTGCCCTGCTATCCGGCGATTACCTGCAATCGCAGATGTGCATCGAGGAATACAACATCGGCCGCGCCCGCAACCTCGACGAGAACCGGAATGTCGTTTTGCCGGTATTCCTGTATTCGTGCGACCTGCCGACCTATATGAAAGCCCTGCAGTTTCACGACGCCCGCGAAGGCGACCGGGAGCGCATCCAGGCATTTTGTGCAGGATTGAGCGATCAACCATAGATCTTATAACCTGGATCCTTGAAAAAAGTACTCATCCTCGGCGGCACACAGTTCATTGGGCGGAATCTGGTCGATCGACTGCAGAAAGTCGGGCACTATCATCTGACGCTGTTCAACCGTGGCCTTACCCGGTCCGACCTTTTTCCGAAATTAAGGAAGATCCTGGGCGACCGCGACACGGACGCGATCCGACAGATCTCGAGCGAGCACTGGGACTTCGTCATCGACCTTTCCTGCTATTTTCCGGATTCGCTGAGCAGGGTACTCGAATCACTCCAGGAGCCTCCTGAAAAGTATATCTTCATTTCTACTTGCTCTGTATACGACAACTCCGGCCCACCCGTCATGTTGCGAAACGAAGACGCCGCTACTTTATCGTGCGACGACCGGCAGCGCAACGACCCGGGGCCGGGATCCTACGGGCATCGAAAAGCAGCCTGCGAGCAAATCCTTCAAGACGGCGGATTAGACCACGTCATCCTCCGGCCCGCCCTGGTCTACGGACCCTACGATCATACCGAGCGGTTCTACTATTGGCTCCATCAGGTTCGGTCGCAGTCGACCCTCCTGCTTCCCGACCAGGGAGAACGAAAGTTTTCACTAACCTATGTGACGGACTTGGTGGAGGCTATTTGCCAGGCCATGACGATTCGAACAGCTTCCACCACCTTCAATGTGATCAGCCAACCACAAGCCTCTATTGGTCAGATCGTCGAAGTGGCCCAGCAATTGCTCGCCCGGAGGAACGAGTTGCTGAATGCCTCTCCCGATTTCCTGCACGATAGCGGCAAGCGCCCTTGGGTGGATATTCCTCTTTGGTTAGACTCCGACCGCTTCACCTATGCCAACGAGCGCCTGCTGAATGAACTCCAAATTCAGCCAACCGAGCTAAGAAGGGGCATGCAAGCGACGGTCGAGTATTATCGATCCCTCCACTGGCCGGATCCAACCTACGGGATCACCGCCGAAGATCGACAGGCATTGCTGAATAAGCTCAAAGCACAAGGTGATTAGTGGTTCATGCCGGCATTCATTCGAAGACCACCGCGTCTAGCTCGATCCACACCAGTACCGGGAACGGGCGACTTCGGCCGTCGGGCAAACGAGGCACGACCCGGCGGCGGGTAGGGATCCACACTCCTTCGACCTGCACATGGGCAGTGCAATAGTGGGCCGCCCGCGCCCAGGAGGCAAAAACCTGCGGATCATAGTCGTGCCGGCGCAAACGGTATTGCTCGTCGAAATAAAAGACCTGACGTGGGCAATGCGTGGCCAAATGAGGTGGAAAATCGACCGTAACCGATTGCCAACTTTCCTCGCCTTCCTGCCAGGAGCTAGTAGAAGGGATCTCGACTCCGGGAAAGGTCAGCAGCCAGGGGAATGTCAGGTAGTTCCAGAGGGCGTAGCCCGCAAAGTAGAGGAGGTCCAGATCGTCCCACCA
>JAGQXA010000179.1 GCA_020436865.1 Saprospiraceae bacterium
TCCCTATGAGAAGAATCAAGAAAGCGGCAGTGCTCGGCTCCGGCCTGATGGGTTCGGGTATTGCCTGTCATTTGGCCAATATCGGTCTGGAAGTCCTGATGCTCGACATCCTCCCACCCGACCTGCGTGAAGAGGAAAAGGGCGACCGAAAGGCCCGCAACCGCCTGGCCGACCGGGCCCTGCAACAGGCCTTGAAGGGTAAACCCGCAGCCCTCTACGATGCCGCTTTCGTCAAACGCGTCGATACGGGCAATTTTGCCGACGATCTGCCGCGCATCGCCGAATGCGATTGGGTGATCGAGGTGGTCGTCGAACGGCTCGACATCAAGAAGCAGGTGTTCGAGCAGGTGGAAAAATACCGCCGGCCCGGCACGCTCATCACCACCAACACCTCCGGTATCCCGATCCACCTGATGGCGGAAGGGCGGTCCGACGACTTCCGGCGCCACTTCTGCGGCACCCACTTTTTCAATCCGCCGCGCTACATGCGCCTGCTCGAGATCATTCCGACCGCCGAAACGGATCCGGAGGTGATCGATTTCCTCATGCACTATGGCGACGTCTACCTCGGTAAACAAACCGTACTGGCCAAGGATACACCCGCCTTCATCGCCAACCGCATCGGGGTGTTTGCCATGGGCAAGGTCTTTCAGCTCACACAGGAACTCGACCTTCGCCCGGAAGAGGTCGACCGCCTTACCGGACCTGCCATCGGCCGCCCCAAGACGGGCACCTTCCGCCTGGCCGATCTCGTTGGGCTCGACACCTCCGCGCGCGTCCTGATGGGTGTCAAGGAAAATTGCCCGGACGATGAGCAGGCCGCCCAATTCGAGATCCCCGACTTTCTGCAGTACCTGCTCGACCAGAAATTCCTGGGCGATAAGTCGGGTAAAGGATTTTACCAGAAAACCGACGAACGCGACGAGCAGGGCAATCGCCTCATCCTGACCCTCAACCTGAAAACCAAGGAATACGAACCCTCTATTCGCCCCAAACTGCCCAGCATCGAACTGGCCAAGCAGATCGACACGCTGCCCAAACGCATCCAGGCCTTGTTCAATGCGGAAGATAAGGGCGGCAAATTGATCCGCCGCTCGCTGCTCAGCCTCTTCGCCTATGTGTCTAACCGCATCCCCGAGATCGCCGACCACCTTTACGCCATCGACGACGCTTTGCGAGCCGGCTTCGCCTGGGAGGTGGGCCCCTTCGAATACTGGGATATCGTCGGTTTGAAAAAAGGCCTCGACATGGCCGAGTCGCGCGGAGAGCAGGTCGCCCCCTGGGTGCGCAATATGCTCGGGAAGGGCCATACCTCCTTCTACAAGCGGGAAGGCGGCCGGCGGCTCTTCTACAACCTGCAGACCGGAACCTACGAACCGCTGCCCGGCGCCGGCGAGATCATCGTCCTCGACAACTTCCGCAAGTTGGCCCCGGTCAGCCAGTCGGCCGACTATACCCTGCACGACATCGGCGATGGCGTGCTCTGCCTGGAATTCACCAGCAAGATGAACACCATGGGCGCCGGCGTGCTGCAGGGGATCAACGAGGGGATCCGACTGGCCGAGGAAGGCGACTGGAAAGGCCTCGTCATCGGCAACAATGCCGCCAACTTCACTGTCGGCGCCAACCTGATGATGGTCGCCCAACTGGCCTACGCACAGGAGTTCGACGAACTCAATCAGGCCATCCACTATTTTCAGCAGACCACCATGCGCTGTCGCTACTCGGCCGTACCGGTGGTCGCCGCCACGCAAGGGTATGTCTTCGGCGGCGGCTGCGAACTGATCATGCACTGCGACGCCACCGCCGCAGCCGCCGAGTCGTACATCGGACTGGTGGAGATCGGCGTCGGCCTGCTGCCCGGCGGCGGCGGCACCAAAGAATTTGCCGTGCGGGCCTCCGATTCCTTCTTTCCGGGCGATGTCATGATCCCCACCCTCGTCGAGCAGTTCAAAACGATCGCCATGAGCCGGGTGAGCACCTCCGCTCAGGAAGCCTTCCATTTCGGTTACCTGCAAGCACAAAGAGATGAGGTGGTCGTGAATGCCCTGCGCAACATCGCCGCCGCCAAACAGCGCGTGCTCGAGCTGTCGGAAGGCTACGTGCAACCGATCCCGCGCGACGATGTCTACGTGCTCGGCCGCGGCGGATTGGGCGCTCTGTACGTCGCCGCCAACGAGCTGCGCCTCGGCAAGTTCGCCTCCGATCACGATATCAAGATCGCCCAGAAGATCGCCTTCGTCCTCTGCGGCGGCGACCTGACCGGCGCCCAAACCGTTCCGGAACAATACCTGCTCGACCTGGAGCGCGAGGCCTTCCTCAGCCTCTGCGGCGAGCCCAAAACCCAGGAACGGATCCAGCATATGTTGCAGACGGGGAAACCGCTTAGGAATTAGTAGAAAGATGAGAGATGAAAGATGAGAGATGAAAGATGAGAGAAGGAAGCGAGGATCGATCATCTTTTATCTCCAATTGGCGGCGACTCTCAATTTTTGCGAGGATCAGGAAATAACTTGAGGCAAAAATTGAAAGCGATGGACCGGAAGTTGCACAATTTTAGAGAGCTCAAGACCTGGCAATTGGGAATGGCCATTGCCGGTGAAGTCTTCGCTTTGTGTAAGAACCTCAAAACCAGCGATCTCTATGGCATCCTGAATCAAATCAGGAGGTCTGCCGTTTCGATACCATCCAATATCGCGGAAGGCTGCGGTAGAAAGACGAACAGGCAATTACTGCAGTTCCTTGGGATTGCCCAAGGTTCCGCCTATGAACTGGAAACGCAATTACTATTGATGATCGATATCAACCTGGCCTCGGCTGAGTCAATCAGAGAAGTGATAGATATGTTACACGAATTTCAACGCATGAACGCAGGCCTCATCAGTAAATTAGAGGCTGATACCTAGTCTTTCATCTTTCTACTTTCATCTTTCATCTACACCCAATGGACGCTTACATCATCAAAGCATATCGCAGCGCCGTCGGCAAAGCCGGAAAAGGCGGATTCAGAAACTATCGGTCGGACGACCTGGCGGTCGACGTGATCAAACATTTGCTTTCAGAAACCCCGGAACTCGAGCCCGGATTGGTCGACGACCTCATCGTCGGATGCGCCAATCCGGAAGGAGAACAGGGGCTGCAGATCGGCCGCATGATCTCGGTACGGGCGCTGGGCAAATCGGTGCCCGGCATGACCGTAAACCGCTACTGCGCGTCGGGACTCGAAACCATTTCTATTGCCGTCGCGAAGATCCGGGCGGGCATGGGACAGGTCTATATCGCCGGCGGCGCAGAAAGCATGAGCATGATCCCGATGACGGGCTATAAGCTGGCGCCGGCCTATTCGGTGGCCAACTCGACGCCCAATTATGTGGCCAGCATGGGCCTGACGGCCGAAGCCGTCGCCAGGAAATTTGGGATCAGCCGGGAGGCGGCTGACGAATTCTCCTACCGCTCCCATCAAAAGGCCGCGCAGGCCATCGACGAGGGTAAGTTCACCGGCCAGATCGTGCCGGTGACCGTGCCGGAGGTATTTGTGAAAGATGGAAAACGAGTGGAATCGAGCCATACGGTCGACATGGACGAAGGCGTGCGCCGCGAAACCACCCCGGAAGTACTGGCCAAGTTGCGGCCGGTCTTCGCACGCGATGGCGTCGTCACCGCCGGCAATGCTTCCCAGACCTCCGATGGCGCATCATTCGTGCTGGTCATGAGTGAAGAAATGGTGAAGCAACTCGGCCTGACCCCCATCGCGCGACTCGCTTCCTGCAGCGTGGCCGGGGTCGATCCGCTCTATATGGGTATCGGGCCCTGTGCGGCCATTCCCAAGGCCTTGCAGCAGGCCGGCCTGAAGCTTTCCGACATCCAGCAGATCGAACTCAACGAGGCCTTTGCCGCCCAGGCTCTGGCTGTCATTCAGGAAGCCGGTCTCGATCCCGGGATCGTCAACGTCAACGGCGGCGCCATCGCCCTCGGTCACCCCTTAGGCTGTACCGGCGCCAAATTATCTACCCAGTTGTTCAGTGAAATGCGTCTCCGCAAGCAGAAATACGGCATGGTCACCGCCTGTGTCGGCGGCGGACAGGGGATCGCGGGGGTGTATGAATTACTGAATTGATGTTGGATGTTGGTCGTTGGATGTTGGTAGAGCCTTACCAACATCCAGAACCTCACCTCACCAGCAACACATCTCCCTTAAACAGCACGCGATCGCCGTCGATGAACTCGATCTCGGCGAAATAGGCGTAGACGCCCGTCTGGGCCTTCTGGCCGCGGAAGGTGCCGTCCCAGCCGTAGCTTTCATCGCCGGGCAGGAATCCGGCGGCTTCGTACACCAGGGCGCCGTTGCGGTCGAAGACGCGGAAGTTAAGCACCTGGTTAACGCCCAGAGCGCCGTACATCACAAAGTAATCGTTAGAGCCGTCGAAATTGGGCGAGAAGGCGTTCGGGAAGAAGATCTTCCGGTCGTTGCGCACCTCTACATAGAGTTCGTCGGAGGCCCGGCATTGGGTGATGGTGTCCTGTACGACCACGGTATAGGTACCGCTGGCCACCGGCACGAGTTCGAGCGTTTGACAATCGAAGGTCGGGCAGAGCACCGGAATGCCATCGGCCGCCCAGGTGAACAGGGCATTGACGGCATTCGTCGACGCGTCGAGTAGCAGTGGTTCTCCGAGGGCCAGCATCTGATCGGGTCCCAGGTCGGCAAAGAGCTCGGGCGGCGCGGTGATGGTTACGGGGATCACCTGCTCGCAACCGGCGGCATCCATCACTTTCAATTGATAGGGGCCTTCGGTGAGGCTCCCGAATTGCGGGTCGCTGCTAAAGACCCCGTTGTTCAGGGCGTAGAGATAGGGCCCTACCCCACCGCTGACCGTATCGACCTGGATCAAGCCTTCCTCTTCGCCGGGCAGGCAAGTGATATCCTTGGAAGACCATTCGACCACCATCGGCTCCGGTTCGTCGAGGAAGAAGGAAGCCGTAGCCGTACAGCCGGCATTGCTGACGACGGTCACGGTATAGTTGCCAGTCGATAGATTATTGGCATGCGAAGTAGCCGCGCTGTTGGACCAGGAGTAGGAGAAGCCCGTGCCGGGTCCTCCTGCCACCGCTTGCAACACGCCGTCGGCTTCGCCGCTGCAGGAAACCGGCTCTATAAGCTGGATCGACACCGTAACCGGCGCAGAAGGCGTTTGCACGGTCGCGAAGGCGATGGCCTGACAACCGTCGTCGTTGGTCACTGTAACCGAATAATTGCCGCCGGGCAGGCCGGAAATAGACGGCGTGTTGGCAGTAGTACTCCATTGATAGGCGATGGGGTTGCCGTTGGTGGTGACGGTAATGCTGCCATCGCTACCCCCAAAGCAGGAGACGTTGGCCGTCACCGTCGCCGTCGCCACGAACTCGGGCGGCTCGGCCACCGTCGTGGTCATCACTTCCTGGCAGCCATTGGCATCTTCGACGGTCACGGTATAGGCATCGGCACACAAGCCACTGAGCAGATCCCCCGAGCCGGCATTATCCCAGGTATAGGTGTAGCCGCCGGTGCCGCCCTGTACGTTGGCCTGTACCTGCCCATCGCAGGTGCCGGCGCAACTGGCGTCGGTCGGGAGCAGGTCGATCTGGAGGGGGAGAGGTTCGAACACATTGGCCAGCACGATCGTATCCGACAGGCCGTCGGTGAGCGTGATGGAATAGTCGCCCCCTGTCAGGTTCTTGATGTCGACTACATCGCCGGCTGCCGGGATGTTGCCCGTACCCGAATCGCCGCTATCGAGGTTGGTCCAGGTAAAGGTATAGGGCGGCTGTCCGTTGATGGCCGACAGGGAAATTGTTCCGTCGGTATCGCCGTTACAGAGGAGCGAGCCGTTGGTCACGGTGGGGATGATATCGACCAGGAAGGGCACCGTAAAACAGGTGTCTCCTTCACAACCATTGCTGTCGAAGATCGTCACGCAAGCCGTACCGTTGCCGGGCAGGCCGGTAGCGGTGGCGGTGGTCTGACTGCCGACGTTCGGACTCCAAAGGTAGGAGAATGGAGGCACGCCCCCACTCAGGGCTCCGACCGTGGCCACGCCGTCGGCGATGCCGCTGCCGCTGGCCGGCGAGTCGATGGTCAGGTCCACATAGATGGGTTCGAGCACGGTTAGGGTCGTGTTCACAATGCTGTCGCAACCGCCGCCGATGAGAATGGTATCGGCATACACTCCCGACTGGGTATAGGTCGAACCGCCTACCGTAATGCTCTCTCCGTCGCAAAGGGTGATGTCCTGATTCAGGATCGGGGTATCGTCGCCGGCATCGGTGATGGTCAGGGTGAACACGCCGTCGGTATTGTTGCCGTCGCCGTCGATCAGGATCCAGTACGGGCGGGTCGGGTTGAGGCACGACACTTCCAGTACTTCGTCGAAGTCGCCCGCCGTGTATACGCTTTCCACTTCGAAGAAGAAGCCGGTGCATAGATTATTGATCGAGCGGATCAGGGCGATCTGCAGTCCGATCTCGTCTTCGCCGGCCGGGATCGGGCTGGCGTTGTTCGCCTCGATGATCACATGACCGGAAAGGGGTGGGATAAAGCGGAACCAAACCGATTGTTGGGGCACAAAGGCGGGGATGAACGGATCGCCGACGCTCGTCGCACAACGGTTCGAGCGCACGCCGGCCGTAGTCACCGAGCCGCCGTCGGGGATCATGCCGAAATCTTCGGCATCGCAGCGCTCATCGGCCCCTTCAATGATATCGTAGGCCAGTATTTCCAATCCGAAATAGCCGTAGGTTTCCTGTTGGGAGTCTGTTACCCCGTCGATCAGGATGAAGTAGGTCGTATTGGGTGTCAGGCAGTTAGGCGACATTTCCTCATCCCAACTGCTCGTATCGTAGCTCTGGTCGAACAGTGTCATCGTACCGGTGCAGGTTCCGTCGCTGGATTCATAGATGGCGACCTGCAGGTTCACCGGATCGCCCAGACCGGAAGGGTCGCTGACGGCCTGTAGGTAGGTATAGGGCAGCGGGTTTGGTCCCGTGGTGAAGGTCAGCCACACGCCGACATTGTTCGACCAGCCTGCTCCTTGGGAGGAAGGGTTTGGCTCGCCGGTATTCGTGGCGCAGAAGTTGGAGTAATCCGAACTGGCGGCATCGCCGAGCGTCACGCCCAGGTCGAGGATGCCCAGGTCGACGGCGTTGCACATCAGGTCGTACGGCACGTTATCCGGCGTACCGTCGATGGTGATGGTGAATTGTACGCTGCCGCCGGAACTCAATCCGTTGCCCAGTTCCAGGCTGTAGTTCTGACTGCCCACGAAATCGAGGGCATAGTTCTGGCAGACGATCTCCTCGCAGGAAGCAATGATGTCGCAGCCGAACAGGCCGTCGTTCTCAAAAGCCCGGAAACAGACCTCGAGCGAAGGCGGAATGTCGTTCAGACAGGAAAAGGTTTGGGTATACTGTAGGTTCGGCAGGGCCGTAAAACAGCCGCCGGACTGCGGGTAGGTCACCCAGGCGCTTCCGTTGATCGCCACGCTCCAGAAAGGATCGGGAGCACCGAATACATCGGTGCAGGTCGTGGTGGAGGCGCCGGAATTGACGGTCAGGCTCACGGTGATCTGGGCGCTGAGCATTCCCGAGAGGATCAGGATCAAAGAGGCAGTACTCAGTAGCTTTTTCATGGACGGGTCTTTATGAAAGGGTTTTCCGCCGGGAGGATCTTAAGGGTAATGTACGCCGAAACCCCGGAGAATATTGCATAGCGGAGGCCGGGAATGGTGGTCTCGCTCTCTACATTGGGTCGCTTTTGCACTCTACTTCTATGGAGTTGGAATGGCTGGCGATTCCATAGTCGGGAAGTAAAATTACTAGAATTTTGGATTGCTCGCTATAGGAACGTTTGCGTAGCGCTTTTCGCTGACCGCCCGGCCTAATGACAAAGCCCCGGCTGCGGGTAGCAAACCGGGGCTTCGGGTTGGTAGTAGGAGTACAAGTTTATTTCACAATGGTCACATCCCCCCGGATGATCTCGCTTTCGGCGACATCCAGGCGGAGGATGTAGTAGTACGTACCGGCCGGCAGTTCGTTGCCGCTGTTGTCGGTACCCATCCAGGCATTCTCGTACGGGCCTTGCTGGAATACGATATCTCCCCAGCGGTTGAAGATCACGATCTCATTGTCGGGATACTTCGTGGGATCTTCCAGCAGGATGTCGAACACCAGTCCGTCGTTGATCCCGTCGCCGTTCGGGGTAATGCCGTTGGGAACGGTATCATCGGGATTGATGTCGCGGTCGACCGTGATCCGCACGGTAGCGGTATCGCACAGATTCGTACAAATGGTGTTGCACAATACGTATTCGAAGATCACTTCGCCGCTGAACAGGGGCGACACGGTATAGGTCAGATTGCCGTCGACCGGATCGGTGATCGTACCGGAGACAGGCTGGCTGATGATGGTCAGCGTAAAATTGTCGACGCCGAAGGTAATATCGTTGTCGAGCAGGTTGATCTCGATGGAATCGTCGTTTCCGGAAATGATCTCATTGTCGTTGTTGGCTACGGGCAAGCCTTCGATCAGCACCTGCACCTCGGCGGAGCTGTAGTCGGGGCAGTTCGGGCCGGAGAGCGTCCAGGTGAGAATATTCGTGCCCGGGCCGAGATTGCTGACAAAGGTCTCAAAGTCTTCCGGCGAGTCGATGACGGCGCCGCCGGAGGCCGTCCACATACCCGTGGTGTTCTCCGGCTGGTTACCCAGCAGGAAGCCTTCGACCGAGCATTCATCGCCTTCGAACACCGCCTCGGCGTCGTCGAGCCCGATGATCGCATTGACCGTCACCGTATCGGTTGCGGAACAACCGGAGAGCGAATTGGTCACCGTCAGCACATAGACCCCGCCTTCCTGCGCGATCGCACTCGGCTGGTTGACCGTGCCCGGGTCGAGCAGACCGGAGATGGCCGTCCACTGATAGGCGATGTCCGGACCCACTTCCGAGCCGGTGCCGTCGAGTACGACGGCGGCATCCAGACAGGTCAGGTCGACCGATGCCGGTCCGGCATCGGCCACCGGCACATCGGCCAGATCGGTAACGATGGCCTCGTCGGTGGAACTACAACCGTTGGAGTTGTTGGTGACCGTCAGTACGTAGGTGCCTCCTTCTTCCACTTCCACGACGGCCTGATCGCTGACGAA
>JAGQXA010000180.1 GCA_020436865.1 Saprospiraceae bacterium
ATGTACTTGCCGTCGGGCGACCAACTCGGGCCGGCCTCGGTGACCCCGGTCTGGGTCAGGTTGTGGGTTTCGGTTGTTTGCTGGTCGTAGACGAAGATGTCGCGCTCGAAGTTGCGATAGGCCGTGTACAGGATATAGCGATCGTCGGGCGAGAAACCGGGCTGGTCGTTGTAGTAGCCCCAGAATTCGTCTTTGACCAGCAGCTCGCTCTGAAAGTTGCTCAGGTCCAAACGCCGGAGTTCGTCGCGACCGCTCAGGTACACCGCCTGCGTCTGATCGCTGTTGAAGGCCAGTTGCCGGTTGTTGCGCCGGTCGTTCGTCAGCCGGCGGGGCAGGTCGCTGCCGTCGGCCGGCATCGCGTACCAGTTTAGATAGCCCTGTAAGGTTTGGTTGAAGAGCAGGGCGGTATCGCCCGACAGCCAGTACACCTCGACCACGCGTTCGGCCGACTGCCGGTCGAGCCGGCGCACGAACTTGCCTTCGATATCGGAGACAAACAGCTCGCCCCGCGACACAAAGGCGATCTTCTTTCCGTCGGCCGATACGTCGAACTCCGTAATATTTCCGTCTACCTTGAAGTCTTGCGACTGCTCCAGCGTACTGTTGCGAGCGGCGCGCATCGGCACTTTACGGCTCTTGCCCGACTTCACATCATAGGCGTACAATTGATAGTCGAGGCGAAAAACGATCAGGCTACCGTCGGCGCTCACGGCGGGATTCCATATGGAGCGGTCGAACTTGGTCAGGCGCTTTTTCTTTCCGTTCTCGAAGGTGCAGAGGTTGTACTGCCCGTTAAATTCATCGGACACAAAATAGACCTTGCCCTGCCGGTCGATGGTCGGCCAAAAGTCCTTGCCCTCGTAATCGGTCCATTCGCGATAGGCCTTTGTTTGCGGGTTATATGACTTGATGTCGGGATTGAAGGCTCCCCGATAGCCTTTGCGATGTGCGTACAGACTGCTCTCCCAGCTTTCGTTGAAGAAAAAACTACCGTCGGGATGTTCCGCCAGATTGTGCGTGAAATTGAAATAGTCGTCGCCGAACAGGCGCTGGGGTGTACCGCCGTTCACCGGGATGCGATAGGTACTCAGCGTATTGTAGCGACTCGATTCGAAATAGATCCAGCGGCTGTCCCACGACCAGGAGGCCACCTGATCGGAAGCCTGGTGGAAGGTCAGTTGCGTGATCGGACCGCCGCCTACGGGCATGATGAATACGTCGGGGTTCCCGTACTGCCGGCCGGTAAAGGCCACCCACTGGCCGTCGGGCGATACCTTCGGGTTCGTTTCAATGCCGTCCATTGCCGTGAGGCGATTGGCCAGACCACCGTCGGTCGGTACGCTCCAGATATCCCCGTCGTAGCTGAAATAAATGGTCTTGGCGTCAGGACTGGGCGCCGGATAGTCCACAAAATAGAGGTCGGTTTGCTGGGCGGCCAGGCCGGCGCCGCTAAACAGAAGAAGAAAGAGCAGGTTCGAACGATTCATGCGGAAAAGTTTTCGTCGATCAAAGGTGCAGGACCAATGACAAATGTGGGAGGTAAAAATTGCTTTTGTATTCTATCTCCGCCTTGCCGTTACCCGTTCCGATAGGCTTCCACCTCTTCGACCGACTTGGGGATCGGCGGCCCTAGCACCCGGTGGCCGTCGGCAGTGATCAACACGTTGTCTTCGATCCGTACTCCGGTAAATCCGCGATACTCGGCCACTTTGCCGTAGTCGATGAAATCGCTAAACTTCTTCTCCGCCTGCCATTGATCGATCAGTTCAGGAATGAAATAAATGCCTGGCTCGACGGTGAGCACGAAGCCGGTTTCGAGCTCGCGCCCAAGTCGCAGATAGGCGGTGCCGAACTGATCGCTCCGGTGAATGGATTCGGAATAGCCGACGTACTGCTCGCCGAGGTCTTCCATATCGTGCACGTCGAGCCCGATCATGTGGCCGAGCCCGTGCGGGAAAAACAACGCATGGGCGCCCTGGGCGACGGCTTCGTCGAGATCGCCCTTCATCAGGCCGAGCGCTGCCAGGCCTTCGGCCAGGATGCGGGCGGCTTTCCGGTGAACGTCCTGATAGGCTACCCCCGGTTTGCAGGCCTCGATGCCGACCAGCTCGGCAGCCAGCACGATCTGATAGATCTCCTTCTGTTTTTCGGTAAAACGCCCGTCGACCGGAAAGGTCCGGGTAATATCGCCGGCATAACAACTATCTGTTTCGGCGCCGAAATCGCCGAGCACCAGTTGCCCGGTTTGCAGCGCATGGCTATGATCGTGGTTGTGCAGGATGTGGCCGTTGATGGTCAGGATGGCCGGATAGGCCAGATGACCGTTCATGCCCAGGGCGATCCCCTCGGCGATGGCGGCCAGTTGGGCTTCGGTCTTGCCGGGTTTGGCGCCCTTCATCACCGCCAGGTGCATAGCGCGGGTGATGGCCAAGGCCTTTTCCATTTCCATGACCTCCTCCTCGCTCTTGATCGAGCGCTGGGCCACGACGGCCCGGATGAGCGTTTCCGAAGCCTCCTGTTTTTGCTTCTCGATCGGAATGCCGAGCCATTGCTGCAGTTCGTACATGTTGCGGTAGCGATACGGAGGCAGGAAATGGACGACGCGGCCGGCTTCCTTGGCCGCTTGCACGCGCTTCCCCATTTCCGCGTAAGCGGCGGTATTTTTGACGCCCACCCGAACGGCCGACTCGATCAGGGTCGGATGCGGGCCCATCCAAACGATGTCGTCGAGTTCAAGGTCGTCGCCGAACAAGGTCACCTCGCCCGAATCGGCATCGAGCAAAGCGCCTAAGCCCGCGTGCTGCAATCCGAAAAAGTAGAGGAAGGTGCTGTCCTGGCGAAAGTGATACGGGTTGGCGTGATAGTTCATGCCCACTTCGCGATTGCCCAGCAAGACGATCAATCCGGAGGCGACCTCCTTCAGCAATCGCTCGCGACGGGCGGTATAGGTATTGGCTGCAAACATGTGGATCGGGTGGTTTTGTGCGTTCGTAAATGCCCGGCGGCTGCCGGTCGATTGGAACGAGCAATTTAACAATAAAAACCCTAACTTGAGATCGATTTACAAAAACACTACATATTCATGGGTTTACTGAATGATTTCAAAAAACTGTTCTTTGGCGCCAAAGCCGTTAGCAAATCCGCCACAAACAAAGCCGTAGATGCCGGTAAGGAAGCCGGAGAGGACCTGGTCGAAAAAGGCAGCGAATTCGTGGACAAGGCCAAGGTCGTAGCGGAAGACGTAGGGGAAAAACTCTACGATGCCGGTTCGAAGGCCTACCACTCGGCCAAGGAGGCCGCTGAAGACCTAGCCAACAGGATCTTCGATGAAAAGGAAGAAGAGGACAGCCCTCCGGAAGATAGCGCCGAGCCGCTAGGCAGCAGCGAACAGCCCGAACCTCCCAAAGAGGAGTTGGGCGACAAGTTGCGCGAACAGGCCGGCGAGGCACTGAAAAAAGCCAAAGAAGCCGCTGAAGAACTGGGCGACAAGATCGCAGAATCGCCCATCACCAAGAAGGCCGCCGATACAGCCGAAAAAGTGGGCGCCGTCGTGCTCGACAAGGGCGGCAAAGCCATCGACAAAGCAGCCGATCTGGCGGAAGAGGTAGGCGAACAGGTACTCGACAAAGGCGGCAAGCTGCTCGAACGCCTCAAAGATACGGCCGAAGACGTCGGCGGTAAGATCATCAAGAAATCGGAAGAGCTGTACGATAAGGCGCAAAAAGCCGCCGCCGAAGAACAGGCCGGCGACGATCTGGTCGATCAAGCCGATAAGGCCACAGCCGACTCCGGCGCGCAACTCGACGATCTGATGGAAAAGGCTAAGAAGATGGCCGAAGAGCCGCCGGCCAAGCCCAAGTCTAAACTCGAAGACAGCCTGCTCGACGAAAAAGACGATTTCTGGGCCAAAGCGCAGCGCTACTCCGAAGGCGACTACCACAACGAAGGCGCCCGGAAGAAAGACGGCGAGATCTCCATCACCAATGCCGAACCGGCCGAAAAGCCCAAGAACGAAGGCAAGGTCAAAGGCTTCGAAGACCTCGACGGCGATGGCGACGAGATCATCGATGACGCCATCGTCGTAGACGACGATGACGATTAGAGGTGGTCGTAGGTCCGATGCCATTCGGACCTACGACTCACTCTCAAACTCACTCTCAAACTCACTCTCAAACTCATTTACCTTACCAACATCACATCCCCTTTCTTGAACACGTCGACCAACTCGCCGCAGGTGGCCACCAGCGCCTTGACGTAGAATACATACACGCCCGTGTTCATCCGCTCGTTGCGGTAAATTCCGTCCCAACCTTCGCTGATATCGTGGGTCTCGAAGAGCGAGTTCCCCCAGCGATCGAACACCATCAGATCATAGCTGACGATCTGAACGTCCTCGGCGGCAAAGCCGCGGAAGTAGTCGTTCTCGCCGTCGAAATTCGGCGAAAAGGCGTTGGGTAGGTAGATGAAGCTCGTCCGGCCGTCGACCTCCCGTCCGACGCTGAAGGTGGTCGCGATCGTGCCGCATTCGCTCGTCGTTTCTAGCAGATAGGAACCGGGCTCGCCGACCTGCCAGAACATGCCTTCGCTGCCGTCGGGCCAGCGGAAGGTGACGTCCGACAGATTACCAGACAGAAGCTGGGCGACGGCCATGACGCTGTTGCCGTTACAGGGCAACAAGGGCACGTCGACGGCTACCTCGACCTCGGGTATATAGGCCAGAGTGATCTGTTCTTCGAACTCGCAACCGTTGGCGTCGAGCAAGACGACCGTGTGTAAACCACCGTCCAGATCGCCGAAAATGGGCTCGCTTTGGTAGGGGCCATCGTCGATGCTGTAGGCAAAGGGGGGCGTACCGCCGCTCAGGTTAGTGACTTCTATCAAGCCGTCGAAGGCGTCGCGGCACACTTCGTTACCGGCCAACTCGAAAGTGGCTTCCGGAAAGGCGGCCGCCGTTACGGTCACCGTCGAATCGCAGCCGTTCTGGTCGGTAAAGACAAACACCTGGGTTTCTCCGGCCTCGATCTGCGTGCCAAAATAGTTGGCCGTTTCACCCGGACAGAGCTCCAGCAAGACGTCCGTTTCACTGGAAAACAATGCCTGCACGCTGACCGTCACCGTCGAATCGCAGCCTTCGAAGGTCTGAAATGCGAAAGTCTGTTGACTGCCCGCCGCCAAGGGCTGACCGTTGTAAAACACCGTCTCGCCATCGCAGGCCGACAGACTGACGGCCTGACTGTAAGTCGGCAGCTCGGCCACCACTACGGTGATCGTCGAATCACAGCCTTCGAAGGTCTGATACGTAAGTGTCTGTTGACTGCCTGCTGCCAACTGCTGGCCGTCATACAGCACCGTCTCGCCCGCACAGGCCGACAAGTTCACCGTTTCCACATAGGTCGGCAACTCCGCCACCGTTACCGTGATCGTCGAATCACAGCCTTGGAAGGTCTGGTACGTAAGTGTCTGTTGACTGCCTGCTGCCAACTGCTGGCCGTCGTACAGCACCGTCTCGCCCGCACAGGCCGACAAGTTCACCGTTTCCGCATAGGTCGGCAACTCGGCTACCGTCACCGTTACGGTTGAATCACAACCCCCGAAGGTCTGGTACATGAACGTCTGCTGACTGCCCGCTGCCAACTGCTGGCCGTCATACAACACCGTCTCGCCCGCACAGGCCGACAAGTTCACTGTTTCCACATAGGTCGGCAACTCGGCTACCATTACCGTCACTGTAGAATCACAACCCCCAAAGGTCTGGTACATGAACGTCTGCTGACTGCCGGCCGCCAACTGCTGGCCGTCATACAACACCGTCTCGCCGGCGCAAGCGGCCAAATTCAGTGTTTCCGTATAGGTCGGCAACTCGGCAACGTTCACCGTTACGATCGAGTCGCAGCCGCTAAAGGCCTGATACATGAACGTCTGCTGACTGCCTGCCGCCAATTGCTGTCCCTCGTACAACACGGTCTCGCCGGCGCAAGCCGACAGGTTTTCGGTGACCAGCACGGGCGGGCAACCTTCGTCGACCAGCAAGGCTACCTGCTCGATGTCGTCGCAGTCTTGCAGCGAGGCAGCCAGGCCGGTCAGCACCACCACCCAATCGGGCG
>JAGQXA010000181.1 GCA_020436865.1 Saprospiraceae bacterium
ATAAAGCTGAGCTTACGGCCTTTCGAGGTCGTTTTTTTGTCGAGTTGCTGCAGAAAGTAGTTACAATGTTGTTCGAGCCGCACCTTCTCCTCCGTGATGTCGATCTTCTCCAGGTAGAACATCACTTCCTGCTCGAAGCGGTTCTTATCGACATTATCCTTGTTGATGAACTCTTCCAGATGTTGCAGCATCTTTTGACGCAGGAAGACCACCCGGTTTTGTTCATGCGGAGCGATCCGCCCCAGCTGTTCGGTGATCTTGCCGATGCGGAGGCGCAGGTCGTCTTCCATCGCCGCCCCTTCGGCCAGGCGGAATTCGTCGAAGCGATCGAGGGCCTGCAGCACCACGGCCTCCACCTCCTGCCACTCTTGTTCATCGATGGTTTCTTCGGCCCCGCCGACCACATTGGGAATGCGCAGGATCGTTTGCAGCAGATCGCCCTTGGACAGGTCCAGTTCTTCGCACAGCGCACTCAGCTCGCGAAAATACTTCCGGAACAGCGGCAGATTGATGGCGTACTCGTCGTCGCCGGCCATCGACTTGATCTCCACGAGTACGTCGATCTTACCCCGCTCGGCCTTTTCCATGACCATTTTCCGCAAGGCCGACTCTTTCTCCTTGTAGGTGTTGGGGAGCTTGAAGCGCACATCCGTAAACTTGCTGTTCAGGGACCTTACCTCGGCGCTGATCGTTTTTTCACCGATCGTTTTGTTTGCCCGGCCATAGCCGGTCATCGATAATAGCATATCACGTCAAGTTGTTGCGTAGCCCGGGAAGACAGGGCGCCGCGGTGGCAGATGCACGGCGGCCGTTTGGAGCCGGTTTCGCAAAGATAAAGATTGCCTCCGTAATTCAAAGGCCATCGGGCTTCACCTAAAACATTGAGTATTAGCGAAAAAATTGACAAATAATCCCAATGATTATTTCCGATTGAAAAAGAAAATTCCGAACTTTGCCTCTCTTTTTGAATAAGCGGTCTGCAATCTATAACTTTTTATAAATCAACCGAATAAAAATGAGAAAAGCTGATCTGGTCGCAGCCATTTCGGAAAAGACTGGCGTTCCCAAAGTGGACGTCCTCGTAACCCTGGAAGCCTTTTTCAAAGAAGTAAAGAACTCCCTGGCCGATGGCGAGAACGTATACATTCGCGGATTCGGCAGCTTTATCATTAAGAAGAGAGCTAAGAAGATCGGTCGTCATATCAAGCGGAACGTGGCCATCGAGATCCCGGAGCATTATATTCCAGCTTTCAAGCCGGCGAAGGTTTTTGTAGAGAAGGTGAAGGACAACGTAGATTCGTTGCCGGAAGAATAAGCCTGGGGAAAGCTGAGTGCGAATGACCAAACTCCAGATCGGAACGATCCTGATGGCGATTGCCCTTTTTCTGGGCTTGTATTTTGGATGCGACACCAACCCTCCCGAGCAGGCAGCCATTGAAAAGTCGAGGGCCCTGACCGTGGAAAGCACCGACATCAACGCTTTATTGCTCGAAGCGAAAAGCGGAATGGGGCCGCAGGAGGAATCGGAGATCCTCGCCCTGGAAACGGAAATGGAAGCAGCCGCCGACGACAGTTCGAGCGCCCGGGTGTTGAAGGAATTGTCGGGGAAATGGTACGAGTTCGGGCAGCCGGCCATCGCCGGGTTCTATGCCGAAGAGGTAGCCGGGCTCGAGAACAGCGGAGCAGCCTGGTCCATCGCCGGCACCACCTACGCTCTTTGCCTGCAAACAAAGCCTCCCGATAAGATCCGGGATTTTTGTAGCAGCCGAGCCGTAAAGGCCTTTGAAAATGCCATCTCCCTGGATCCGGAAGAGGTCAGCAACCGGGTAAACCTCGCGTTGGTCTACACGGAGGCGCCGCCGCCCGGCAACCCGATGAAGGGCATTCTGATGTTACGCGATTTGAACGAACAGTACCCGGAAAACGTTAGTGTGCTGGTCAATCTATCCCGACTAGCCCTGCAAACCGGGCAATATGACCGGGCCGTCGAACGCCTGCAACAAGCATTGGAGCTCGATGCCGGCAACCGACAAGCAGCCTGTTTGCTCGCCCAGGCCTACCAGGGCCTCGGCCGCCAAAGCGAAGCCGAAGAATGGGCCAGCCGCTGCAACAGTCCGGAATAGACGTAGTTAAGATATAGACCCTAGCAATAAGAACATTTTTTTCAATCATTATTAAAAGAGGAACTTATGCCTTGCGGAAAAAAACGGAAAAGACACAAGATCGCAACGCACAAGCGTAAGAAGAGACTGCGCAAAAACCGCCATAAGAAGAAGAATAGGTAGTTTATACGCAGCCTGGGGCGGGGTCATCGAACCGGCCCCAGGCGCCCTGTTGCCGCTATAGTGGGGCGATAGGGGTTTCCATGGGTGGCAGTCCGCCCAGCGCTGGCGCATTTCGTCAAGATCAATCGGGTTTACATGGCCGGCCTACAAGCAGGTATCGGCGCCGAATGGAACTCTAAGCCAAGGATTTATTCCACCAAAGACATTTCCGGACCCTGCTTCGCTTCTGTTGATCAGTCCCATTAATCGTTACTCATCCAGAACAGTTCGTACAGCGATGCAGATCCGGCAGAGAAGCACCATTCTCCATCTTTTCCATTCGAGCTCCTGTCGAAATACCCGAATCGCCTGCCAAGGCTTACCAGATTGCACAAACCTTGGTCTTGATCTCTCCTCCAGCGCGACGTACGGCCCGCTGCCTTTTCCAGTGACCACTACCGCGGTCTTGCTTCGGCCTGACGGGCAAAGCCCGTAATCGATCCGGCTTTTGAACCAGCCCAGCCGGCAACGACCGCTCTAAAGTTCTTCAAAGTGGAAAAAGAACTCATCATCAATTCCACCCCTACGGAAGTGGAGATCGCCTTATTGGAGAATTCCAAACTGATCGAACTCCACCACCAGAAGACCAACACCAATTTCACCGTAGGTGACGTCTTCCTCGGCAAGATCCGCCGAACCATGCCCGGTCTCAATGCCGCGTTTGTCGATATCGGCCATAAGAAAGATGCTTTTCTGCACTATACCGACCTGGGGCCGAAGCTGCGTTCCTTGATCAAGTACACCAACGGCTCGGTAGCCGGCAGCATCAACACCCACCTGCTCGACAACTTCAAACTCGAGCCGGAGATCATCAAAACGGGCAAGATCGACCAGGTGCTCAATCGCCGGCAACAACTGCTCGTGCAAGTGCTCAAGGAACCGATCGGCACCAAAGGCCCGCGCCTGAGCTGCGAACTGACCATTCCGGGCCGCTTCATGGTGCTCACGCCCTTCTCCGACGTGATCGCCGTTTCCAAGAAGATCGCCAATCCGGAAGAGCGCAAACGCCTCAAGCGCCTCATCGAAAGTATCCGCCCCAAGAATTTCGGCATCATCGTGCGCACCGCCGCCGAAGGCAAGAAGGTGGCCGACCTGCACGAAGAACTACAGGGCATGCTGTCGAAATGGGAAGACATCCATCGGCAATTGCGCAACGGGAAGGCGCCGATCAAGCTGCTCAGCGAGCTGGACAAGGCCTCCAGCATCATGCGCGACATCCTCAACGACGATTTCAACAAGATCGTCGTCAACGACAAGCAACTCTACACCAACGTGCGCAACTTTCTGGCATCCATCGCCCCGGAAAAGGTCGACATCGTGTCCTTGCACAAGTCGCGCAAACCGATCTTCGAAGCCTACGGCATCACCCGGCAGATCAAATCGTCGTTCGGCAAAACGGCCACCATGCCCAGCGGGGCCTACCTGGTGATCGAATCGACCGAGGCCATGCACGTGATCGACGTCAACTCCGGCCACAAAATGTCGAGCAACGACCAGGAAGAAGCCGTCCTGGCCGTCAACCTCGAAGCGGCCGAAGAGATCGCCCGGCAATTGCGCCTGCGCGACATCGGCGGCATCATCATCATCGACTTCATCGACATGCGCAACCGCGAACACAAGCACCGGCTGGTGAAAGCGATGCAGCAGTTCATGAAGAAAGACCGCGCCCAGCACACCATCCTCCCGCTGAGCAAGTTCGGCCTCATGCAGATCACCCGCCAGCGGGTGCGACCGGAAATTCAGATCAATACCGCAGAGGTTTGCCCAACCTGCAACGGCACAGGCAAGATCAACGCCTCCATCCTGCTGACCGACGATATCGAACGCGACCTCACCTTCTTGCTGCAGTCCGATCCGAATGCCAAGATCAAGCTGAAGGTGCATCCGTATCTCGAGTCCTTCCTGAAAAAAGGCTTTCCCAGTACGCGGATGAAATGGAGCGCAAAATTCTACAAGTGGATCAATATCGAACCCGATCCCGATTTCCACGTCAACCAGTACAAGTTCTTCGATCAGAATGATGAGGAGATCCGGTTGAATTGAGGTTCAAGGATCCCTGGCTCCAGGGATCCTTGGACCCCTTCTACGGGCACCCGCAATTAGTGGCCCGACAGGCTTCGCACAACAGCAGGATCAGGCAGATCAGGGCGGCAGACCATTTAGGAGAGGGGAATTTCATCGCTGTTTTTCCGCTAAAAATAGTATTTTCCTGAACCATGTGTGCCAAACGCATCCTCGTCGCTCCGCTGGGCTGGGGCCTGGGTCATGCCACGCGTTGCATCCCCCTGGTCGAAGAACTGCTCCGGGCAGGGGCCGAACCCTGGCTCGCTTCCGACGGACGGGCCCTGCACCTGTTGCGCCGGGAATTTCCCGATCTGCCACTGCTCGAACTCCCCTCCTACCCCATCCGGTATTTCAGCAACCACATGGCGTTGAATGTCGCCACCCGCAGTCACGGCCTCCTGGCGGCGATCTGGCGCGAAAATCGCCTGGTGCAGCGCTGGGTACGCGAACACCGTTTCGACGCCCTCCTTTCCGACAACCGCTTCGGCTGTTTCGTCCCCGGCTTGCCCTCGATCTTTCTCACCCATCAACTGTTCATCCGCACCCCTTGGCAGGCCTTGGACTGGGCGGTCCGTCAGCTCAACCATCGCTTCATCCGGCAATTCTCGGAATGCTGGGTGCCCGATTATCCCGACCTGCCGAATCTTTCCGGTCGGCTCAGTCACGGCGCTACCCGCCTGCCGCATTCCTTCATCGGTCCGCTCTCGCGGATGCAGACACTCGAGCGCCCTCAACGCTACGACGTAGCGGTCGTCCTCTCCGGCCCGGAACCGCAACGAACGCGTCTGGAACAAACGCTCCTGCGCCAGGCCTCCACCCTGCCCCTGCGCTGGCTGTTCGTACAGGGCCTGACCGAAGAGCGACAGCAGTGGCGCCGGCAGGACCAGATCGACCTCTGCAATTTCATGTCGTCCGGCGAGCTGAACGAAGCGCTCGCCGCTAGCCGCATCGTCGTGTGCCGCTCCGGGTATAGTTCGATCATGGACCTCGCTGTTCTGGGGAAAAAGGCCGTACTCATCCCAACGCCGGGCCAGACCGAACAGGAATACCTCGCCCAGCGCCTGTACCGGCACAAGCTATTCTATACGCAA
>JAGQXA010000182.1 GCA_020436865.1 Saprospiraceae bacterium
GAGTGGTCGATGCGTCGCAGATCGTCGACCCAGGGGCCTGCGGCGCTGACCACATAGGCGCCCTGTATCGCACCGTCGGCGCCGCTCAGCCGGTCGGTACACTGCACGCCCACCACTTTCTCGTCGCGGTACTGAAACCCCGTGACTTCCGAGTAGTTCAGGCACAAAGCTCCGCTGCGCACGGCCTGTTTGATCAGTTCGATGGTCAGCCGGGCGTCGTCGGTGCGGTATTCGGCGTACAGGCCGCCTCCCAGCAGTCCTTCCGCTCGCAAGAGCGGCTCCTGATCGAGGGTTTCATCGCGGTCGAGCATTTTCCGGCGGTCGTCGCCTTCGACATCGGCCAGGAAGTCGTAGAGGAGCAGGCCGAGCGAGGTGGCCAGCTTGCCGTAGGTGCCGCCTTCGATCAGCGGCAGCAACATCTTTTCCGGACGGACCAGGTGCGGCGCCAGCCGGTGCACGATCGCCCGTTCGCGACCCACCTCGCGGACCAGGCCGATCTCGAGCTGTTTCAGATAGCGCAAGCCGCCGTGAATGAGCTTGGTCGATCTGCTGGAGGTGCCGGAGGCAAAGTCGTGCTTCTCCAGCAAGGCGGTTTTCATCCCCCGCGTGGCCGCGTCGAGGGCGATCCCGGCGCCGGTTACGCCACCGCCGACGACGATCAGATCGAAGGGTTCTTCGGTGAGCCGTTGCCAGTATTGAGGGCGGTGTAAGGCGGAAAGCGAATTCATGGCAGAAATTTACTAGATTGTCGATAAATCGCCGGCGCAATTTGGGCCAAATTGATAACTTCAAGGTGCAGGTGGCGATGGAGGTTTGAAAACACCTCGCCGTTGTGTATAACATAAGAAAAATCGAACTCGATTGTTCATCCCTATGGAAAATCGTCGCCAACGTCCGATCGATCTGCTGTCGGTCGGAGAATTATTGATCGACCTGATCAGCGCGGAATATGCGGAAACCCTGGAAGAAGCGAGCGCCTTCGAGCGGGTTCAGGGCGGCAGCCCGGCCAATCTTTGCCTGAACATGGCTCGGTTGGGCAACCGGGTTCGTCTGGTGGCCGGTATCGGGAAAGACGCCATGGGGCATTTCCTGCTCCACAATTTGCAGCGCCTTGGGGTTCCGGCCGACGGTGTCAGGGAAACCGACGAACCGACTACGCTGATCCTGGTAACCCGATCGCGCGAAGTGTCGGGCTTCGAAGCGTATCGCGGCGCCGACCGGCTGATCGTTCCGGAACAATTGCCCGACGAATTGCTGCAACAGTGCAGCTTGTTTCACACAACCTGCTTTGCCCTGAGTCGTCCGCCAGCCCAACAGTCGATCCTCGATGCTGCCGAGCGGGCCGTTCGGCTGGGCTGCCAACTGAGCATCGACGCCAACTATGCCGCCAAGATCTGGCCGGATCGGCAGCAGGCCATCGAATTGGTAGGGCGCTATTGCACCAAGGGAGCCCTGGTGAAGATCAGCGAAGTGGATTGGGAGAGGCTCTACGGAGCGCCGCTGAGCGAGCCCGAACGGGCCCTCGATCACTTTCTGGAACTGGGCGCTCGGGAAGTATGCGTGACTCTGGGCGGCGACGGAAGCTGGGTCGGTTCGGAAAGCGGAAAACACTTTCTACCGGCAAGGCCGGTCGAGGTCGTCGACACGACGGGAGCCGGCGATGCTTTTTGGTCGGGCTATCTGACCGCCTGGCTCGACGGCCGGGAGCCGGCCGATTGCGCGCTGGCCGGCCGGCGCATGGCCGAGATCAAACTGGCTCACCTGGGCCCGCTGCCGGGCGCCGTCGACCCGGGATCCTTGCTGAAGGACTGAGCAATTCCCCTGAACGGATGAGGTTTGGCCGGACCGATTATGGAAACAGGCGGTTTTGGCCTCTTATGATTGTATTTTCTTACACCTAAACTATGTATTATGAAAATGGTTACCCTTTTCAAGACGGTTCTGGTCCTCTTGTTGGCCACTGTTACCCTGACGCTCTCCGCCCAGTGCGATGGACACCAGGCTCTGATCGACAAGATGGACAAGGCCATGGCCGAGAAGAATCCCGCCCTACTCGATGACGTCTACACGGCCGATGCCGTTCGCCACACCCAACAGGGCGATGAAGTAGGCCTGGAGCAGATCAAGGCCAGCGCTGCCCTGTTCTACGAAAACATTCCCGATGCCAGCGGCACGAACCGCGACGTGATCTGCACGGACGACCAGGTGGTAGTCCGCTGGGAAGGAACCGGAACGCCAAAAGGCTCCACAGAGAAAGTGAGCGTTACCGGCATTACGATCATGAAGGTCGTCAAGGGCAAGGTCGTCGAAGAATGGGAGGAAATGAATTCGCTCTCCCTGATGATGCAAATGGGCTACGAGCTGAAGCCGCCGGCCATGACGGACGGAGGCAAGGAATAAGAATTGTATTTCTGTCTTTATTGGAAAACCCTGGGAGAGA
>JAGQXA010000019.1 GCA_020436865.1 Saprospiraceae bacterium
AGTAGGGCAGGTGCCCGATCCGCTCGAAGGCTCTTTTCCGAAAGGTAAAAAACTCGCCGCCCCAGATCTGGCCGTCGGTTCCGTAGCCGGTACCGTCCCAGATCACGCCTAGTACCGGCTCGGCATTATCGAGCAGGTTGTGCTCTCCCAGCACGGCCGCGAAGTGGGCCTGATGATGCTGCACTTCTTCCAGACCGATCCCCTCCGCAGCGGCCAGCGCCCTGCCCTTTTGTGAAGAGTAATAGGCTGGATGCAAGTCGACCAACACTCGTTGCGGACGGCTACCGAAGATCTTGAAGAAATGCCCGAGCACCCGGTCGTACACCCGCTGCGTGTCATAACTATCGAGCTCGCCCAGATACTGGCTGAGGTATACGTTGCCGGCATGCGTATAGCCGAAGGCGCTTTTCAGATCGGCGCCCATGGCCAGCACATTCCTGGTCGGCACGGAAAGGCCTTCCTGAATGAAGGTCGGGGCATATCCTCGCGAGCGCCGGTAGAGGATCGGCAGGTCGTGAAAGAAAGTGCGCTTCACCACGCTATCGTCTTGCGGCACGGCAATGGCCCGGTCGTTTGCCAACAGGTAGTCGGCGATCCCCAATAGCTCGTCGAGCGCGCGATCGTCCTCGAAAGCGATCGGCGCATTGCTTCGATTGCCGCTGGTAGCGATCACCGGTCGGCCGAAAGCGCGCAGCAACAACTCGTACAAGGGGGCGTACGGCAACAGGGCGCCGATCTGGCGTAGGCCGGGAGCGACGGCTGAAGTAGCCAGGCCGGATGCGGGCGTAGGGAGCAAGGGCAGCAATACGATGGGAGCGACGGGGCCGAGGAGCAAGGCGGCGGCAGACGGGCTCACGGAGGCATCGTCCTGCAGGCTTTTCAGATCGGGATACATGACCGCAAAAGGCTTCGACGGCCGGTGTTTGCGGCGGCGCAACTCCTGCACCGCTTCGCCCTTGGTCGCATCGCACATCAGCAGGTATCCGCCGATGCCCTTGACGGCGAGGATGGCGCCGCTTTCCAGCAAGGCGGTCAGTTGCGGGAAAAGCTTGTTCGGACCGACTTCCAGCAGCCGGCGGTCCTGGTCGCAAAGCGTCAGGGAAATGCCGCAGCTGCCACAGGAATTGGTTTGGGAAAAATATCGGCGATCGGCCGGATCCCCATACTCTCTGGCGCAGGGCGCGCACATCTCAAAGTCGGCCATGGTCGTTACGTGCCGGTCGTAGGGCAATTGGCGAACGATGGAATAACGAGGGCCGCAGAGCGTGCAGGTGATAAAGGGATAGCGATAGCGGCGATCGGCCGGATCGAGTAGTTCCCGCCGGCAATCTTCGCAGAGGGCGAAGTCGGGCGTCGGCAGTACGCTCACCTCAGCTTCGGCGTCGCTCTCCCGGATGGAAAAATCGCGATAGGCCCGCACTTCGACTTCCTCCAGCCGATGTCCGGTGATGCGGGCCAGGCGGGGCGCCTGTTGCAGAACAGCTTGATAAAAGGCTTCCGCCTTCGCCGGATCGGCATTGAACTCGATGTGTACGCCGTCGGCGGCATTGAGCACCCAGCCTGACAGGCCGAAGGCTACAGCCTGCTGATACACGAACGGGCGAAAACCCACCCCTTGTACCTGTCCGGTTATATGGATATGGAAGGTCGACACGTCGGAGCAATTTCCGGAAATTTGCGCGAAGAGTGGACGGAAAACGATATATTTAGTCCAGACAATTGCACACCCTAACACCTGAAATATGCCCATCCTCCTTCGTCCTGTCTTTTCGTTACTAGTCTTCGCCGGACTGTCGTGGAGCCTGACGTCCCAGACTCCGGCCCCGGAACTTCCCACCTTTTTTTCCAGCCTGTCCGAAGACGAACTGCCCAGCGTGGTGATCGAGACCGACCTGAGGCGATTGATCGGCCGGAAGACCCAGGAGGAGTATCAGGACGCCCAGTTCAGCCTGTCGGTACGGGATAGCCTTCAATTCAGCGGCGAGATCCGCCTGAAAGCCAGAGGCAACAACCGGAAACAAGCCTGCTTCTACCCGCCGCTCAAATTGAAGTTCGACAAAAAAGACCTGCAAAAGGCCGGCCTGCAACCCAGCAACAAGATCAAGTTGGTGGTACAATGCCGCAGTTCGGACATGAACGGGCAGTTGATCCTCAAGGAATACCTCCTGTACAAGCTCTACAACCTCCTGACCCCGTATAGCTACCGGGTGCAACTGCTGCAATTCACCTACCTTAACAACCGGAAGAAGGGAAAAAAGAACAGCGAAAGCGAGCCACAATATGGCTTTCTGATCGAACCGGAAGAAGAATGGGAGCGGCGGCACGAAGGCCGTATACTCGACCGCGAACGAGGCAAAGTGGAGTATTTCGAACCTGCCCCCTTGCTGGCCATGAGCGTATTTCAGTACATGGCCGGCAATACCGATTGGTACATCTACAATCTGCACAACCTGCAGATGGCCAAGGTGCCGGAGTTCGACAAGCTGATCCCCCTGCCCTACGACTTCGACTATGCCGGGTTGGTCGATTCCTACTACGCCATCCCCCACGAGTCGCTGCCGATCAAGGACGTTCGCGACCGGTATTACGTCGGCGAAACCTGCACGCCGGCGGAATTGGACGAAGTACGCGGGCTGTTCATCGAAAAGAAAGCCGAAGTCCTGGCAACCGTGGCCGGTTTTACCTACCTTGAAGAGTCGGAAAAAAAAGGTATGATCAACTACCTCGAGGATTTCTACGAGATCCTGGAAAATCCTAAACGGGCAGAGGCGATTTTCTGTAAATAGGTGCAACGGTTGGCTCGCCGCGGCCTC
Organism: Saprospiraceae bacterium; assembly: GCA_020436865.1. Taxonomy (GTDB): domain Bacteria; phylum Bacteroidota; class Bacteroidia; order Chitinophagales; family Saprospiraceae; genus JAGQXA01. Next base: position 2,814 of record JAGQXA010000019.1, read on the forward strand.
TTTTGTTGGCAGTTGGCAGATGCAGTAACAGGTACAGTTGGCAGATGCAGTAACAGGTACAGTTGGCAGATGCAGTAAACAGGTACAGTTGGCAGAGAGGCGCTTCACAGCCCCCCAAGGACCCAATAACCTAATCAACCAATAACCCAACTTCCCACATGTTCGACTACGATAAGTGGCAGGAGATCTTCGAGACCATTCGCAAGAACAAATGGCGCACCGTGGCGACCGCCTTTGGCGTGTTCTGGGGCATTCTCATGCTCGTGCTGCTGCTGGGCGCCGGACAGGGACTGCAGAATGGCGTGATCAGCTCCATGATCCTCGACGCCACCAACTCGATCTGGTTCTTTACCGACCAGACCTCCATGCCCTACAAGGGGCATCCGCCGGGACGCTATATTTCGTTTACCGAAGAGGATCTGGAGTACATCGAGAACAATATCGAAGGGTTTGAGTTCATCGCCCCCGAGAACTGGCTCGGCGGAACCTTCAACATCGTGTACCAAAGGCGTTCGGGCAGCTATCAGGTGCTTGGCGCCGGCAAGGATTACTTCAACATCAAGATCTATCAGGACTATACTGCCGGACGAAAACTCAACCTGCTCGACAACATGGAGTCGCGCAAGGTATGCGTCATCGGCGATCGCGTACAAGAAGCCCTGTTCGAGCCCGGGGTTGACCCCATCGGCAAGGAGATCATCATCAAGGGGGTAGCCTTCAAAGTGGTCGGGATCTTCCACGACGACGGTTGGGGCGGCCGCTTTTCCGAACGGATCTACCTGCCTTTCAGCACCTTCCAGACCACCTTCAATCCCGACAAGAGCGTGCGGCTGTTTGCCGTGACCACCAAGCCGGGCGTCGACGGGCAGGAGCTCGAACGCAAGATCCTCGCTGCGCTCAAAGCACGCCATTTTGTCCATCCCGACGATGAGCAGGCGCTCTGGACGCACAACCAGGAGGAAAATTACAAATCGGTGATGGGCCTGTTCTTCGGCATCAAGACCTTCGTCTGGCTGGTCGGCATCGGCACTCTGCTGGCCGGTATCGTCGGCGTCAGCAACATCATGCTCATCATCGTCAAGGAGCGCACCAAGGAGATTGGCGTGCGCAAAGCGCTCGGCGCCACCCCCTACTCGATCGTCAGCATGATCGTTCAGGAGGCCATCCTGATCACCGGCGTGGCCGGTTACCTGGGCCTGCTGGCAGGAGTAGGTTTGCTCTACGGCCTCGACTCGATCATGGCCGTAGCCGGCGCCGACGTCGAGTACTTCAAGCATCCGCAAGTGAATTTCGGCGTGGCCGGAGCCGCCGTCGTCGTGCTGGTCATCGCCGGGGCGCTGGCCGGTCTGTTCCCGGCGCTGCGCGCGTCGCGGGTACCCCCGGTGGAGGCATTGCGCACGGAGTAAAGCCGATTGGCAATCGGCGACGGTCAGTATCCGCCGATTGCCAATCGGCGCAACATAGAACACTATGATCGACATCGATAAGTGGCAGGAGATCTTCCAGAGCATCAGCAAGCATCGCTTGCGGGCCGCCCTCACCGCCTTTGGCGTGTTCTGGGGCATTTACATGCTGGTCATCCTGATGGGAGCGGGTAAAGGGCTGGAAAACGGCGCCACGCAGAACTTCGACATTTCGAAAAATGCCGTCTTCGTCTGGACGCGCCGCACGACGCTGCCGTATGCCGGGCTGCAACCCGGGCGTTTCATAGCCCTGAAGAACGACGATATGGCCGCCATCCGCGAGTCGGTGCCGGAGATCGATGTGATCGCCGCGCGCCTGCAATTGGGGGGCAACAACACCATCGAACGCGGAGACAAATCGGCCGCCTTCACCGTTTATGGCGACCTGCCCACCTATCTCGAGGTCAAACCCCTGATCATCGATAACGGGCGTTTCATGAACGATCTCGACGTCGAGCAGAAGCGCAAGGTGGTCGTCATCGGCGAACGGGTCAAAGAGGTCATGTTCGCGCCCGATGAAGATCCGATCGGGGAGTACCTGCGGATCGGCGGGATCATGTTCAAGGTGGTCGGCACCTTCAAGACCAAAACCAAGGGCGAAGACGGCTTCGAAGACGTGCAGTCGGTCTACATGCCGATCACGACCATGCAGCAAGCCTTCAACCGGCCCGAACGGATCGGCTGGTTCGCCTTTTTGCCTCAGCCCGGCATCCCGGCCAAAGTGGTGGAAGATAAGGTTCGCCTCCTCATCGCCCAGCGCCACAAGGTCGACCCCAACGACCGCAGCGCCATCGGCTCGGCCAATGTCGAAGAGGAATACAAACAACTGCAAACGGTCTTCGGCGGCATCCGCGGCTTCAGCTGGCTGGTGGCCATCGGCACCATTTTTGCCGGCATGATGGGCGTGGGCAACATCATGATGATCATCGTCAAGGAACGCACCAAGGAGATCGGCATTCGCAAATCCGTGGGCGCCACGCCCGGCTCGATCATCGCCATGATCGTGCAGGAGGCGCTGGTACTCAGCGGCATCTCGGGCTACCTCGGCCTGCTGGCCGGCTGCCTGACCGTCGAGGGCATCCGGCAAGGCATGCTGCAGTTTGGGGTACAAAGCGATTTTTTCGCCAATCCTCAGATCGACTTCACCACGGCCTTCGTGGCCGTACTCGTACTCGTTCTGGCCGGCGTGCTGGCCGGACTCATCCCCGGGCTCCGCGCCGCAAGGATCAATCCGGTGGAAGCGCTGCGGACGTAAGCAGTTGACAGGCACAGTTGGCAGCTGACAGGTACCGGTGACAGAGGCGACAGAGCAAAGAACACCCTAAGGACCTAAGGATCGTTGGACCTAATTCCCCAATCAACCAAGGATCTAATCAACCAACTTATGCAATTCGAAAAAACGACTTTACTCGCACTCCTGTGTGCGCTGCTCACTTTTTC
>JAGQXA010000876.1 GCA_020436865.1 Saprospiraceae bacterium
CATTATGACGGGCTTCGGCGGGCGCGAACGGCAATTCCAGCTCACCGGTATCGGCCAGTTCGCGGAGGGCCTCCTGGTAGAGGCGCCACAATTGCAACCGCCGTGCCGTCACGCCCGGTAAGGCGCGCGTTTGGGCAAAGAGAAAGGCGGCCGGCAACTCCCCCAGCGAGTAGCTCGAGCCCAGATCTACCCAACTGTAAAAGGGCGTCTTGCCGGCAGCGAAAGCGGCCCGGTTCGTGCCTTTCTCCCGCATCACGATGGCCCGTTCGACCAATTCCGGATCGTTGACCAGCAGGGCCCCGCCCTCGCCGCAGTGGATGTTCTTGGATTCGTGGAAACTCAGAGCGCCCAAATGGCCGATCGCTCCCAGGTGCCGGTCGCCGCTGTAAGCATCGATGCAATGGGCGGCGTCTTCGATCAGAAAGAGCCCATGCCGGTCGGCTAGGTCTTTTAGGGCCTTCAAGTCGCAGCCGATCCCGGCGTAATGCATCGCCAGGACAGCCCGGGTGCGCGGGCCGATCGCTTGTTCCACTTCGTTTGGGTCGATGTTCATCGTGCGCGGATCGATATCGACAAATACCAGCCGGGCGCCGCGCAAGGCGAAGGCATTGGCGGTAGAGACGAAAGTAAAAGAAGGCAAGATGACCTCATCGCCCGGCTTCAGGTCGATGAGCAGGGCCGCCAGTTCCAATGCATGGGTGCAGGAAGGCGTCGGCAGAACCTTCCGGGCGCCGGTGAGTTTTTCCAGATAGGTGGCGCAGCGATGGCTATGCGGGCCGTCGCCGGCGAAGTGCCCCTGATGCAGGGCTTCGCGCAGATAGGTCTCTTCAGCGCCGGTCAGCAAAGGAAGATTGAAAGGGATCGGTTTGCGTTCGCTCAAGTTGTTTTTGAAATTTCTGCCGCAAATTACGGAATGTCGCTAACTTTCCGTCCAGCTTTTCACGAAGTGCCGGATCCCAGGAGTACATACCGACAGTTGTGCGCGGAGCATGCGATTCCGCTGCAGTCGCAGGATTGGTGGCTCGACAGCCTCTGTGGAACCGACGGCTGGGAGGTTTCTGTGGCCTTCGATGCCAAGGGTCGGCCAGTGGGCGCTCTGCCGTACTTCCCGGAGAAGCGTTATGGCCTGCGACTCCTTCGCCAACCGGCTTTGTCGACCTACACTAACCTATGGCTGGCCTATCCGGATTCCGATCGGGCCTATCGGGAGTACGGATTTGAAAAGCAGGTGATCGGCGAGCTGTTGCAGCAACTGCCTGCGCATGCCTGGTTCGACCTGCGGTTCCATCCCGATCTTACGAACTGGCTTCCGTTCTACTGGCAAGGCTTTCATCAGACGACGCGGTATACCTATGTGCTCGAGGAGTTGAGCGACCTGGCCGCCGTGCATCGTGGGCTGAGCAGCCAGGCTCGCAACCACCTTCGGCAAGCCAGACAGGATCTGACCATAGAAGTCCGCGACGACCTGCCCGCTTTCTTGGGGGTAGTGGAAAAGACCTTTTCCCGGCAGAAGATGCCTTTGCCGTTCCAGCCAGCCCTGCTGGAACGATTGGATGCCGCCCTGCAGCAGCGCCGGCAACGCAAGATCTTCTTCGCGCTCGATGCCTCCGGCCGCATACATGCCGCCGCTTATGTCGTTTGGGACGATCGGCGCGCACACTATCTGCTGAGCGGCAGCGACCCGGTTCTGCGTAGCAGCGGCGCCGTTTACTTCCTGATCTGGGAAGTGATCAAAGATTGTGCGAAACACGTGCCCTTGTTCGATTTTGAGGGTAGCATGCTGCCGCAGATAGAGCCGGTCTTTCGATCATTCGGCGGGCGTTTGCAGCCCTACTTCCGGATTTGGCGGGCAGGCAACCGGATCCTGGAAATGCTGTGGCGCTGGAAAGGGAGAGTGTGAGATGGCCCTAAAGTACAAATGTTGAATTCGAATCGATATGCTCCCTGCACCGGAAGATATTCGTCCTGCCGCGATCGCTACGCTGACCTGGTTGAAGCGCAGCATGGATGTGCACGGCGGGCGCGGCTCGGCGGCCTACTATTCCCGTTGGCGTCATCCGCTGCGCGGCTGGGCGCCGCCCTATCCGGAAACCACCGGTTACCTGATCGAAACCTTGCTCGATGCCGGCCGCTTGCTCGAGGCGCCCTGGGCCAATGATTATGCCCGTCGCTGTGGCGAGTGGCTATTGACCGTACAGCATCCCGA
>JAGQXA010000877.1 GCA_020436865.1 Saprospiraceae bacterium
ACCGGCCCCTCGACGAGAACAATACCCCGATCGGCGGCGGCGTCATCGTCAACCCCGACGATCCGGCCGACCTGCAACGCTACCTCCTCAAAGAGATCGAGCCGACCTCCGGCACGCCCATCCCGAGTTTGGGAATTATGATTGAGATTTGAGGGTACAAAGGTGGCAGAGGTTTCAGAGGTTGCAAAGGGTTAAAGGGGGCGCCCCGGACCTTCGGACCCTCGGATCTTTGGACCCAATCCCCCAATCCCCCAATAAACCAATCACCCAATTAACCAATCCCCCAAATCCCCTATATTGAGGGAAAACCGACCACTCATGCGAACCCTCCTACCCCTGGCGCTGACCCTGCCATTCCTCCAACCCGCTTGTTTGCCACCGGAGCCACCCTTGATGGCACATTTTCAATCGCTGGAAACTTCCGATACGGTTTCCGTGCCGATCGATTACGACTGGGAGCCAACCGACACCATTCCGATCGCCGATCTGGTCGGATCGTTGCCCGATACGCTTTTGACCATCTTGGGAGGATTTGGCCTCGAAGACGAGGTGGTTTCAGAAGGAGGATGGCGGGTGCAACTCGACGAAGGGCACGACCTTTGTCTGGTCAATCAACGCGAATCCTGGTTCGTGACGCGCAATGGGTTGATCTACGACCGGCAGGCCGGCGCATTCACCGGCTTAGCGGAACTGGCCTACTTTATCGGCGGCGAGGGTAGTCAGATCATTGCCGCTAGCTGGCTTTTCGACGCCGATGCCGACGGCGACCTGGACCTTCTCACTCGTTACCTCGAACGCTACTACCGCCCCTGGATCATGGACGAAGATTCGGCGGAGGTGCTGATCGAAGGCGTGGGCTTGAAATACTGGACGCCGCAAGGATATCAGGAAGGCGAAGTGTCGGATTCGGCCGCCCTGATCCGGGCTTTTCCGGTCGACTGGGGGTGGTGAGTGGGTATGTCTTAGACATGGCATGTCTTAAGACATGGAGTTTTTTACAGATGGAGTATCTTTAGAAACGCCATGTCTTCTTATTTTTCCAGCTAAAACAGCTCAGCATGCGCCAATTTTCCCGCCTCCTGTTCCTCCTGCTCGTCCCCGTTCTTTTCAGCTGCCGGCAGAACACCCATGTCGTAACCGACCTCTATACCTTCCAGGACAATGTATTCACCATCCGCAAGGGCGACGGTCAGTACCGCATCCTGGCGCTGAGTCCCGACATCTTTCGCGTCACCTACCTGGATAGCCTCACCCGCGAACCGGCCGTATACGCGCCCGTCCTCGAAACACCGGTCGAAGTGCGTTTCCGCGACCGGGGCGATAGGATCACCCTAAGCACCGACGAGGTGGTGGTGGAGGTCCGCAAAGAACCGGTACAGCTTGCCTTTCGAACAGTGGACGGCGGCGTAAAACTAAGCGAAGAAGCCGGCTTTCAGCGCGAAGCCGATACCACTTCGTTCCGTTTTATGTTACAGGAAGGAGAAAAGATCCACGGACTCGGCTTCCGGGCCCTGCCGCTCGACCGGCGCGGATACCGCTTCCAGCACAACAATCAGCCGCAGTACGGTTATGGCGTGGGGGCGGCCAACCTCAACTATTCGATGCCGCATTTGGTCTCTTCGGAAAAGTACATGCTGCTGTTCGATAACCCGGCCCTGGGTTATTTCGACGTCGGCAAAACGGAAACCGACGTGCTGGAGTTCAGCACGCTGGGCGGCAACCATTCGTACTACTTCGTCAACGGCGACAACTACCCGGAGCTACTGCGCGCCTACGTCGATCTCACCGGCCACCAGGAGGTGCCCCCGCTCTGGGCGTTCGGACATTTGCAGTCGCGCTTCGGCTACCACAGCCAGGCCCAAACCGAGGAGATGGTCGACCGCGCACTCGCGGCCGGCTATCCGGTCGATGCCGTGATCGTCGACCTGTACTGGTTCAGCGAGGAGATCCAGGACGGGCTCCTGGGCAATCTGAGCTGGGATACCGCGCGCTGGCCCGATCCGGAGGGGATGATCGCCCGCTTTCGCGAAA
>JAGQXA010000878.1 GCA_020436865.1 Saprospiraceae bacterium
GACCGTCACTTCGACTTCCTCCACCGAGCGGCATTCGCCCTCGAGGATGACCTCGACCTGGTAGGTAGTGTTGGTCAGCGGACTGGCCACCGGATCCAGACAGTCGGAACAGCTCAGGCCTGTGGCCGGCGTCCAGATCACCTGCTGGACCAGATCTTCCGACACGTTCAATTGCACTTCAAACTGATAGGACTGCCCCTGCAGGATGGTCACGTCGGTTTCGAGCGACAATACCAGGGGGTCGGGCACGTCGATGAAGACGGTTTGCTCATCGGATTCGCAGCCCAGGGCGTCCTGCACGACCACTTCGTACCAGCCTTCTCCCAAATTCGAAAAGACGGAACCGGAGGTGAACGTCGCCCCTCCATCGATCGAGTAAAGGTACGGGGAGGCGCCACCCACCACATTAGTCACCGTCAAACTTCCCAGATCGTACGAACAAAGCGGCTGCTCCGCCGACACATCGGGATCCTCCGGTTGGTCTTCCACCACCTCCACGGCATCCGATGCCGAGCAGCCGTTGTCGAGGTTGATGACCAAAAGAGTGTATAGCCCTCCACTGGAAACGGACGGGCTCAGGCTGTTCGCATTCGCCTCGATCTGGCCATCGGCCGTTTGCCACTCAATGGCCAGATTGTTGCCGCTCGCGCTGGCAGTACCCGACAACTCGGAAGTCTGCTCAAAACAAGGAAGGGTAAACCCATCTCCGGCATCGACGACCGGCATCTCGATGTCTTGCATAACCGCCGTCTCCGTCTGCGAACTACACCCATTTATCAAATTGACGATCAGCAAACTATAACTTCCTGGCTGATCGACGACGATCTGCAGACTGCCATTTCCCGAAAGGATATTCCCGCCGGTGGTCGTCCAGTTCGACTGAAAATCTGGCCCGCTGCTCGAGGCCGTCGCGTCGATGGTAACCGTTTCCTGGAGGCAGTTCAACTCGCCCGGACCGACAATCGCCACATTCGGCGGGGTCACGTCTTGGCCCACCTGCACTTGCGCCGTAGCGGTACAACCGTTCACCTCATCGGTGACCAGCAGTTCGTAAGTACCGGGCTCGTCGATCAAGGGCGACAAGCTTGTCGCTCCGCTCTGGATGCTGCCGTCGGCCGTGCTCCACTGGAAGGTCAACGGCTGGTTATTGCCGCTGGCCTGGCCTTGCAGGGATAGCTCCGTGATCGCACAGGTCAGCGTCCCGGCCATGTCCACGCCGACCGTCGGGTCGACGATATCCTGTTGCACCACTACGGCCGTGTTCGCCTCACATCCATTGAACTGATCGAGTACCGTCAGCTGGTAGGTACCTGGCTGATCGACTACCGGCGAAAGACCGGCGGCGCCGCTCAGGATATTGCCGTCGGCCGTCGTCCACTGATAACCGAAGTTCGGTCCCGTACTCGAACCGCTGCCGCTCAGCGACAGACTCGTTTGCGCACAAGTGAGGATACCCGATACAGATGATCCTGCATCGGGAGGGGTCACATCCTCCCCAACCGCCACCTGATCGACCGCCGTGCAGCCGTTATCGAGGTTCGACACCAGAATTTGATA
>JAGQXA010000879.1 GCA_020436865.1 Saprospiraceae bacterium
CGCCAAATGAAAGTAATCACCCGAATCCGGCGGGCCGGCCTGAGACAGGTTTGCCTGCCACTCCTTCTGACGCTGGTTGCCCTCGCTGGTTGCAGCAAGGACGACTGTTCCGGTCAACCGCAGATCGATTGTTTGTGCCCCGAGAACTACGATCCGGTATGCGGATGCGACGGTCAGACGTACAGCAATGCCTGTATGGCCGAGTGCAACGGCGTCGAATTTTACACGCCCGGGGAGTGCGCTCCCTGAAAAGTGAACACTGTTGGTTAATTTGTCGGCCCCCATCGACCAATTCGGACGATGGGGGATCTTTTTTGAACCTCCGTCCGCCCTGCTTGTTCCATCCGTACAAGCAATCGCTAAACCAGACACACATGGCTACACATTTGAAAGTGGGCGACCCGGCCCCGGCCTTCAGCGGCCTCAATGAAAAGGGAGAACCCGTATCGCTCCAGGACTACCGGGGTAAAAAGCTCGTGCTCTTCTTTTATCCGAAAGACAACACCCCCGGCTGCACCGCCGAGGCCTGCAGTCTGCGCGACCACTATGCCGAACTGCGCGAAAAAGGTTACGCCCTGCTCGGCGTGAGCCCCGACTCGGAGCAAAAGCATCGCAAATTCATCGACAAGTTCAACTTTCCCTTCAGCCTCCTGGCCGACACCGCAAAGGAAACGCTGCATGCCTATGGCGTGTGGGGCCCCAAGAAGTTCATGGGACGCACCTTCGATGGCGTACTGCGCACCACCTTCATTATCGACGAGGAGGGCAAGATCGAACGCATCATCGAGAAAGTAAAAACCATGAACCACGCCAGGCAGATACTGGAAGGAGAGTGAGAGTGAGAGTGAGTGTGAGAGTGAGTGTGAGTACAGGCAGTGGAGAGGAGGTTTTGTTATAGGCAACAGGAACTTGTCGGATCTACTCAAACGAAGAGTATTCCGGTATTGAAAGGACGGGAAATCCTTTGTCGGTTGGGCGCCTCCCTATGAAGAAGTCTTGCCTTTCGGCATTGGATTGCCGCTTGCCTAGAACGGAAGGTCGTCGGTACCGAAGTCGCCTTGCGGCGGTTCGTCGCCGGCTGTGGGGAAGCCATCTTCGCTGGAAACAGCTGCCGGAGGATGCTCTCCCGCTTTTTCCACCCGCCAGGCATTCAGGTTGGTAAAGAACCGGCCTTGCCACTCGCGGCCCCGCAGATCGAAGTGGACCTTCATCTGTTCGCCTTCCTGGTAAGGATCGACCAGCGCACAGCGGTCTTGCGTCAGTTGGAATTTGATGTATTGCGGGTAATTTCCATCCATGATCTCCAGCACAAACTCGCGGGCCTGGAACGTCTCGGTCTTGTTTTCCGTGTCAAACTTCTTGTGAAGCTTGCCTTCGATCTCGTACGACATAAAAAAACACTTTTTTCGGTTTTAACGGGAAAAGGGGCTCCGCCCTTCGTCCTCGTCAAAGGTACAAAAGCCCGGCCAACGATCCTACCGGGAAGCAAAAAACCAATGCGCCGATCGGCGCATTGGTCATGATGCTCTAAGAGCAGTTCTCATAATACCAGGCTTGGATAGGGGCAATACTTTTGAGCCGGTATTCACAAAAGGAGAGGGGTATGATCAGGTCGCAACCAGACCTGCAGAGGTTAACTTATAGATATCCGTCGCATTGTTGCAAAGCACCGCCTGACCGCCTCGCAGGGCGATGGGGGCTTTCATGAGATCGGGATTCTTGCGCAGCACTTTCAACCAGCATTCTTCATCGAAATCGCAGCCGCGGATGTGCTCCTGATAATAGGGGTGGGCCTTGTTGAGCAGGTCCTTCGGTCGCAGTTGCAGGGCCTTCAGGATCTCCTGCCAGATGCGGCCGGTTGCAAAAGCCTTGTCGAATGCATAGGCCTTGACGTGAGGAACCAGGCTTTGCGCATAGGCCACCACTTTCCGGTGGGCGCTGTTTTCGGGATTGTAATAGATCAAGATCTCGTTGTGCCGCGTCTTCATGCTACGATATTCTGTTTTTTTGTCAAATGCCAACCAAACACCCTGTCAACACTTTTGAATACAAAATATATTTACATCGAGTTCCTTTTTTTCCGAATATTTCAAACCCGCAAGTTTCAGCTTCTTATGCCCCCGGTTGCCCCCTCATGTGTTCACGTGCCGCCCCGATGGGGCAACCGGTTTTTTCTATGCCCAAGCGACGGCGGATCGACCGTTTAAGAACTTCCCGGACCACGATCGTTTGAGTATAAAATCCAACGGTAGAAAGTTCCGGCTTTGCTTAGTTTTATAGAACTTGAGGGGCCGACCGAGGCGGTTCCGGAAAACGCCCGATATGAACTTTCCTGCAAAGACCTACCCAGCCAAGCTGCTGCTCTTCGGTGAATACACCATCCTGGAGGGCGCTTCTGCTTTAGCCATCCCGTACCCCGCCTTTTCCGGGCGGTGGACGCATGACTCCCCCTCGCCCGACCCGACCCTTGGGCAGCTGGCCGACTTCCTGGCTTCACAACTGGCCTTGGGCGAGCTGACCGGACCGGTCGACTTACCGGCATTCCGGAAGGACATTGCCGAGGGCCTTCGCTTCGCTTCCGACATCCCCACCGGCTATGGCCTGGGTAGTTCGGGTGCGCTGACGGCCGCCGTGTATGATGCCTATTTTCAGAAGATCGACCAAACGCCCGATCGCCTGAAGCAGTTGCTCGCGCAGATCGAAGCGTTCTTTCACGGAGCGAGTTCGGGCACCGATCCGCTGATCTGTTATTTGCAGCGGGCTATTCTGCTGGAAGGGAA
>JAGQXA010000183.1 GCA_020436865.1 Saprospiraceae bacterium
GAGTTGACCCTGTACCTGCGGATAGAAGAAGAGAGCGGCCGGTCGTGGCTGGCGATCGTATCGGTCACCAAAGACGGCAGCGTTTACGGCGACCGCGAAGCGGTCAGGGGCCTCCTTCGGGAAGTGGCCTCCCTGCAGTGGTCGCTCGGCGCCGACATTTGGGAGTTTCGGCGCGACGATCAGCCTCGTTACGAACTCCTTTGGGGCGAGATCCGCACCGAACTGGAAAAATATGCCAATCCCAATGTCTATACGGGCTCGATCGAGGTCGATCTAGAAACCTTCCTCCAGAACACCCGCCAACCTTTGACCGCTTTTCGCGACGGTCAGCCGGTGCCGATCGAATTCCTGGAACTCAACCGCTTTCACTTTTCCCGGAAGGAGACCTATACCTGGCGGTTGCAGGTGGATACCGTCGCCGGCTTCGCCATTTTGCCGGAAAAGACCGGTGAAATGGCGATTGCCGACAAGCTGAAAGCGGGAGACGACCTGTCGCTGTTCGGTTCTCTCGGAGAGATCCAGCTCAACACCGTTCACATTCGCATCAAAGACCCCAACGGGCTCTTCGAGCCTCAGATCGCCATTTCGCACCACAATCAGAATCCGGCCGACTTTGGCTTTCAGGTGATCAGCCGGGAAGGCTACAAGACGCGCCTGAAGATCGACACCACGGATACGTCCACCCGGCATATTCTCGATATGTACCGCGATCAGGACCGCTTTGAGATCATTCACGTACCGGGCTTCAAAACCAATAATCGGCTGGTATCGGCCAAACAGAAAGATCCCCTGCTGAACGTGATCGCCTCAGAAGAACGGGAAGATTGGTTCTACACCGATTTCCTGCCCGAGTTTACCGACTACCAGGACGAGGTCCCGCATCTGATCTGGGGAAATATTTACGCGATGCCTTCCGGCGATGTGTATAGCCTCGAAGATTACCGCGCTTCCCTGGCCAAAGAGCCGCGAATGACGCTCGGCGATCGCGAACTCGAGTTTCGCCGCTGCTTGGTGGTCGTGGTTCCGGAAGGAGAAAAAGCCCGCGTGCTCGATCTTTCCGCCGACGATCTGCGCCGGGCCGATCAATTGTCTGCGCTTCAGGAAGTGGGGCCGCGCACCAGTGTGCTGCTCACCTCCATCCTCATCGCCGATCCGGCCGATCCCGCCCGGACCCTTCACTATCCAGGTGAATTCCTTTTCCACATCGGGCATTCCGAAGCCGATGCCCCGTACCGGATCACCATCGAGGAAGTAGAACCTACCGGCGCCGAACCGGGCAGGGAAAGCTTGGAAACGCAGGAGTTGTTCACCCAGTATCCGCTCACCGAGCTGATCGCTCATCTGAATATGAGGGCCAGTAACCGGGTGGAATACCACGGATTGAGCGCCGATCCGCTGCTGAGGGTCCGTTTTGAGGGCGGTGGCATCTCTCCGGACCGCGTTCAGGAGCTGATCCTGCTGGCCCTGCAGCAACGCTATCACTTTACCTGTGAGTTTACGCGATTGCCCCGCGATCACTGGGTGGTACAGGTCGACAATATCAAGAAACTCCGGGAAGCCGAGTATAAGAACGAAGATCCGCCGGAAGAGAAAGTGCAGGTTTTCGAGCACGACGGATACCACATCCTCAGCGACTTTACGATCGCCGATCTGGCTCGTTTTCTCGAAGAGCGCTACGAAGTGATCTTCGATACCCGGCCCTACTATATGCACGGCGAGTCGTTTATCTTCGGTCTGAACTTCGCCTCTTTCGAGGAAGTGAAACTTCAACTAAAGGAAGAATACGGCATCGGCATCACCGACAGCAACTGGCTGTGGGACGGCATGATCGTGCGATTCAGCGATTAGCCGGCCATTGCCTTACCGGCGATCCAGCCGCCGGTCCAGGCCGCCTGAAAATTAAATCCTCCGGTGACGGCATCGATATCGAGCACTTCCCCGGCCAGGAACAGGCCGCGATGGATCTTACTCTCGAAAGTCTTGAAGTCGACCTCGTCGAGCGCCACGCCCCCTGCCGTCACGAATTCTTCTTTGAAGGTGCTCTTCCCACCGACGGAAAAGAGGCAGCGGCCATTCTGTTCCGCCAATTCCTGGAGTTGGCGGTTGCCCAGATCGGCCCAACGTTGCTGGTCGCCGATGCCGGCGGCAATGGTCAAGCGTTCCCAGAGCCGTTGGGGAAGAGGGGAGGGGTTGGCATTTCGCACGAGCTTCCGGGCCTGCTCCTGCCTGGATCGGAGGAATTGCTGACGAATGTCTTCCGTTTCGGTGTTTCCCCACCAGTTCACCTCGATCTCGAAGCGATAGCTCCGCTCGTGCAGTTCGCGGGCGGCCCAGGCAGAGAGCTTGAGGATGCCGGGCCCGCTAAGTCCCCAATGGGTGACCAATACCGGCCCGTCGGCACTCCATTTGGTGCCGGCGATCTGCACCCGGGCGTTGGGCGCCACCAGGCCCGCCAATCCGTCGACGCGCGGATCGGCGATATTGAAGGTGAACAGGGAAGGAACCGGGGGTACAACGGTATGGCCGAGGTGACGAAGGAGGTCCCAAACAGCGGCGCTACTGCCGGCGGCTACGAGGATCGCCTTCGCGAAAAAGGCGTCGCCGCCGGCCGTCATGACCTTCCAGTCCTGCCCGGGCTCTTCGGGGGGGTACATCTGCACGACCTTTTGGCGGGTGCGCACCTCCACGCCTGCTTGTCGTGCCGCGTTTTCCAGGCAATCGATAATGCTTTGTGAGCGGTCGCTGACCGGAAACATGCGCCCGTCGGCTTCGATCTTCAGGGGTACGCCCCGCGATTCATACCATTCGACCGTGTCGCCCGAGCAGAATCGATGAAAGGGCCCGAGCAGGGCCTTTTCGCCGCGGGGGTAGAAGCGCACCAGTTCTTTAGGCTCGAAGCAGGCGTGTGTGACATTACAACGGCCTCCGCCGGAAATGCGCACTTTGCCCAGTACCTCCGGACCCCGTTCCAGAATAACGACCCGAGCGGTGGGATCGGCTTCGGCGCAGGCGATCGCTCCGAAGAAACCCGCGGCCCCGCCGCCGATGACCAGGATGGTATTGCCGGATGTTTGGCTCATCGCGTGCTTGCTTATTTGGCCAGGAAAGAGATGAGTACGCCGGCAGCCACCGCCGACCCGATCACGCCACTGATGTTGCTCGACATGGCGTATTGCAGCAGGTGGTTCTTCGGATCGTACTTCAGGGCGATCTCATTGGCCACCCGGGAAGCCATGGGCACGGCGCTCAGGCCGGTGGCGCCGATCAGCGGATTGATCTTCTTGGCGGAGAACAGGTTGTAAATCTTAACCGCGACGATGCCGCCGGCAATGGAGATGGCAAAGGCAAAGAAGCCGCCGAGTACGATTAGCAGGGTTTCCTTGTTGAGGAAGGAATGGGAGGTCATGGTGGCCCCGACAGTGAGTCCGAGGAAGATCGTGGCGGTGTTCATGATCGTTTCGGAGGCCGCCCGGAAAAGGCGGTTGGTATCGGTGCCGATCTCCTTGA
>JAGQXA010000184.1 GCA_020436865.1 Saprospiraceae bacterium
AAGGTGTATTTGCCGTCGAAATCGGTGATGGCGCCCTTGTCGGTGGCTTTCACCGTGGCGGAAATGAGCGGATCGCCGTTGTCGCGGTCGGTCACGATACCGGTCAAGGTACCGGTTTGGCCCGGCAGTGCAACCAGGGCCGTAAACATCCATACCATTAGCGTGGAAAGTCGCTTCATAGATCTTCCTGTTTTTGTTCAAATAGGTCAGTCAACCGGGAATGTATGTTCAAGGGAGTGGATCGGGGCTGCGCCCCTCACAAGAGTTCTCACCGGCGCGGATTCCATATCTTCGTTTCTGCCGGCTAGTCAAAATTACTTCTTTACCCTTGAATTTTTAAATATTCCCTCATCTTAACATTCCGGCAGCCCCCGACTGTCGGGCTTTTGTCGCCGATCTGTTAAGGTCGGCAAATAGTGTTCATACTCCCGAAAAATGGCTATCTTTCGCCCGGTTGAAAGCGCTTTTTTTCGGGAATATTTGTGCAATTTTCGGCAAGATGCGCTCCATACACCAGAAGATCCAAACCCTTCGGCACTTTTGCCGGATGATCTATCACCATCTTAAAATTCACCGATCATGAAACAACTTCTACTTTTTTGTGCTTTGTTCCTGCTGGCCGGCTCGGTAAGCGCGCAGATCGACTTCTGCGAACCCGACCTGACCCTGCTCGACTCGATCGACGCCGGCGTCGTGCCCCTGCCCTACCATCCCGATTCTTCGCCCGAAGGAGGCATCACCGATAGCGCTTGTTTGAACAAGAATTTCCAGTTCGTTTTCAACGCCATCGTCGGAGATACCTTCACCACCCAGTTTGGCGCCTTCCCGCTCGATTCGCTCGTCATCTCGACCACCACGGCCATCAGCGGCCTTCCGACCGGCTTTTCCTACAAGTGCAACCCGCCGAGCTGCGTCTTCCCGAAGGAGTCGGTGAGCTGCATCGTCATCTACGGAAAAGCGACCAACGTCAACGACATCGGTCCGCACAACCTGGGTATCAGCGGTACGCTCTGGAGCGGCGGCTTCCCCATTCCGCTGACCTTCCCCGATCCGAACCTGATCCCGGGCGAGTACGTGCTGTACGTGCATCCGGAAGACTACCCGAACTGCTCGGTCTTTACCAGCGCCAAGGAGGCGATCCGGAGCTTCGAAGGCATTCGCACCCTGCCGAACCCCTTCTCCGGCCAGACCACGATCGAAGTGGTCGCCACCGAAGCAGGCGATTTCACCCTCGCAGTGACCGATCTGCTCGGCCGCACGGTACACTCGCAACAAGTGCGCATCGAAGAGGGCACCAACCGCATCCTCTTCGACGGCAGCCAACTGGCCGACGGGGTATACCTCTATACCTTCTACAACCAAACCGGCCGCCTGAGCCAGCGCATGGTCGTTAGCCGGCAATAGTCTGTTTCCCTTGGGAAATAGAGGAAGAGCGGTCTCCCATGGGGGGCCGCTCTTTTTCATGTATGGGTCCAAGGATCCCTGGATCCAGGGATCCTTGGACCTACAAAACAAGCCCGCCGCTTAGCTGTTAGTTCAACAAGGCCGTTCTGACAGTTTTCCCCTATCTTTGCGGTCAATTTCAGAAATCGGTCCGACCGCCAGGAGCGGTCGGACCGATAAATTACCACCGCATGCCACGTATAGCGATCAATATCAAAGAAGGAAAAGTAGCGAAGGAATCCGATCTGATCGTTGGGATCGATCTGGGCACGACGAACAGCCTGGTGGCCTACATCAAAGACGGCGAAGCCGTGGCCGTGAAGGGCGCCGACGGGAAGAGTACGCTGGTACCCTCGGTCGTGCACTTCCCGCCCGACTCGGAAGAGATATTGGTAGGCGACGAGGCCCGGGAAAAGCTGCTGACCGATCCGGCCAACACCGTCTATTCGGTCAAGCGGCTGATGGGAAAATCGTATCGCGACCTGGCCGGCTTCGAACACTATTTCGGCTACAAGATCATCGACGAGGATACCGAAAGCCTGGTCAAAGTGCGGGTGCGCAATAAGTTCTATACGCCTATCGAACTGTCGGCCCAGATCCTGAAAGCGCTCAAGGTCCGCATCGAACAGACGCTCGGCCAAGCGATCAGCCGGGCCGTCATCACTGTACCTGCCTACTTCAACGACGCCCAGCGCCAGGCTACCCGCGACGCCGGCAAGCTGGCCGGCCTCGACGTGCTGCGGATCGTCAACGAACCGACGGCCGCCAGCCTGGCCTACGGACTGGATAACCGCTCGGAGGAAGGACAAACGATCGCCGTGTACGACCTCGGGGGGGGCACCTTCGACATCTCCATCCTGCGCATCGAAGAGGGCATCTTCGAAGTATTGTCGACCAACGGCGACACCTTTCTCGGCGGCGATGACTTCGACCGGGCTCTCATCGATCACTGGATCGAACAGAACGGCGCGGATCCGCAGGTCCTCCGCCAAAATAAAGAACTCAGCCAGGCCATTCGCCTGCTGGCCGAAGAGGCCAAGAAAAACCTGAGCCAACGCGGATCCTTCTCCCGGCAGCTCGACGGGATGGCGTGTTCGATCGACCGGACCGGCTTTGAGCGACTCATCCGCCCGCTGGTCAGCCGCACCATCGACAGCTGCCGCCAGGCACTGCGCGACGCCGGCCTGACCAAAGACGACATACAGCATGTCGTGCTGGTCGGCGGCTCTACCCGGGTGCCTCTGGTCAAAGCGGAGGTGGAAGCCTTTTTCGGTCGCAAGCCCTACGACAAACTCGACCCCGACGAGGTGGTCGCCCTCGGCGCGGCTATCCAGGCCGACGTGCTGGCCGGCAATCAAAAAGACGTACTTCTGCTCGACATCACCCCGCTTTCGCTCGGCATCGAGACGGTGGGCGGCCTGATGGACGTCATCATCCCCCGCAATTCCAAGGTACCCTCAAAAGCGGGCCGTCAGTACACCACTTCGGTCGACGGCCAGCGCAATCTCAAGATCGCCGTTTTTCAGGGCGAACGCGACCTGGTGGAAAACAACCGCAAGCTTGGAGAATTTATCCTCCGCGATATCCCCCCGATGCCGGCGGGGCTGCCCAAGATCGAGATCCAGTTCATCATCAACGCCGACGGCATCCTGAAGGTCAAGGCCAAAGAACTGCGCTCGGGCGTCGAACAGGCCATCGACATCAAGCCGTCGTACGGCCTGTCGGAAGAAGACATGGCACGTATGCTACTCGATTCGATCGAACATGCCGAAGAGGATATGGTCGTTCGCGCCCTGCTCGAGGCCCGCAACGAGGCTAACAATATCCTGCTGGCCGCCGATAAGTTCCTCCGGCAACAGGCCGGAGCGCTCAGCGAAGAAGAACGACAGCGCACGCAGGCCCTGGCCGACCAGTTGCGCAAGCTTACCGAAGGCGACGACAAAGACGCCATCAATCGCGCGATCGAGGAGATCAACGAATATACGCGACCACTCGCCCAAAAAGCGATGGACCAAACCATCGCCGAAGCGGTCAAGGGTAAGAAGATCTGAAAAACCCGTATCTTCGAAAGGTCACCAACCGCGATGCTATGGCCGCCCCGTCTTTCTTTGCCGATCTGGCGCTGCTGTCGGAACCCGATCTCTTCGCTGCCCTCCATCATTGGTGGGAAAACGGCCGGGACCCGCAACCGCAGTCCTGGAGCATTTTCTTGCCGGATAGCCCCGTCTATCCGCCTTTATCCCTCGCCTCGCTTGCGGAAAAAGCCGAAAGGCTTCTCCGCGAATTCCGCTTCGGGCCCGATGCCATCCAACGCCTGGGCCGCAAGGGCTATGAGGAGGCCTTCCTGAATTATCTGCAACGACAACGACTACAGTGCGAGATCGAATGGTTCGCACCGCAACCCGGCCAGGAACTCTGCCGCCTGACCGGCTCCGCCTGGCACGGTCGCCTCCTCGGAGCTGCCCTCCTGCATTTACCCGATTTCGACAACCGACAAGCCTCCCTGCACCCATCCCCCCCCAATCCCCCAATAACCCAATTAACCAATAACCCAATTAACCAATAACCTAATCAACCAATCCACCAACATGCCGCACACCTACGACTACCCCCGCCCCGCCCTCACCGTCGACACCGTCCTGTTCGGCTTCAACGGCACCCCTACCCTGCAGGTATTGTTGATCCAGCGCGCCCACGAGCCCTTTGCCGGGCACTGGGCCTTGCCCGGCGGGTTCGTGGATGCCGGGGAAGACCTGCCGGCGGCCGCTCTGCGCGAGCTGGCCGAAGAAACGGGACTACAGCCGGCCGCCATCGAGCAATTGCGCACCTTTGGCAAACCCGGTCGCGATCCGCGCGGCTGGGTCGTGAGCGTAGCCTTTTACGGGCTGGTCCATCGCGACAGCCAGGAGGTGCGGGCAGCCGACGATGCCAGGCAGGTCGCCTGGTTTCCGGTAGAAGAACTCCCTCCCCTGGCGTTCGATCATGCCGATATTCTGGCAACGGGCTTGCGCCGTCTGCGACTGGAAGCCAGACTCCGTCCGATCGGTTTGGAGGTCTTGTCGGCGCCCTTTACTTTTACGGAACTGGTCGTCCTCTACGAAGCTGTCCGCGGT
>JAGQXA010000185.1 GCA_020436865.1 Saprospiraceae bacterium
ACGTCGACAAAGATCTGCGGGGGCACCGTGACCGTCACTTCGTCGCTGGCCGTACAGTTCAGGTTGTCGGTGGCTACGACGGTGTAGGTAGACGTAGCGTTCGGATCGACCACGATGGTCGGGCCGGTTTCCATGAAACCAGGATCGGTATCGCTGGTCCAGACGTAGTTCAAAGGCGACACATTGCTATTGACCGTCAGCGTAGCCGGTTGATTGCAATTCACCAGGTCCTGGGTGATATCCAGTTGAATATCTTCGGAAACGACGACCGTGACGGTCTGAAAGATCTCGCAGGTGTCGGCGCCGAAGTTGGTGATGGCTACGGTGTAGGTCGTCGTTTCCAGCGGGAAGGCCTGCGGGTTCGGCGAGGCCGGATCGCTCAGGCCCGTAGCGGGCGACCAGAGGTAGCTGTAGCCCAAATTGGCGCTTGGGTTTAACTGGGTGGTGTCGCCGTAACAAAGGATGAGGGTATCCTGCAGGTTGACATCGTCGATCAGATCGACGTCGAACGACTGCGTCGTAGTGGCCACGCAACCGATCTCCGTGCCGATGGTCAGCGTGACATTGACGGTTTGATCGCTGGTGACCGAGATGATGGGATTCTGTTCGTTGGAGGTGCCCAACGGCCCAAAGTCCCAGTTCCAGGAGTTGGTGTTGTTCTGGAAATTGAGCGACTGATCGGTGAAGGCGATCAGGATCTCGTCTTCGGCACAGTTCTCATAGGTGTAGTCGAAATCGGCCAGGAGTATCGGGAACACGATCTCGACTTCCGAAGTCGCCGGCGTCACACAGGCCACATTCGCAGCGAGGGTGAGCGTAACCGTGTAGGTGCCGGTGTCGGGGTACATGTACGAGGGGTTGATCAAGGTCGAGGTGTCGTTTTGGGTATTCGGATCGCCGAAGTCCCAAACGAAATCGAAGGCATTGAGACTTTCATTGGTGAATTCCACCGTCAGGCCGTCGCACTGGACAATGTGGGAAAAGTCGAGTTGGTTGTTGACATCGATCACGGTCACCTGCACCTGTGCGGTATCCGCGCAATTGAACTGGTTGGTCACGACAACGGTCAGGTCCTTAATGCCCGGGCTATTGCTGATCACCGGATTGGCAGTATTGGCGCCGGACACGATATCAGACAAAGGCGTCCAGCTAAAACTGAGCATGTCGTTTGGATCGAGATTGGTGACGCCGATATTGATGGGCTCGTTGGAGCAAACCTCCAGATCGTCGGAAGCGAGGATGTCGACCGGGCCACCGGCAACCAGCACGGTTTCAACTTCTTCACACTGATACTGGTCGGTGGCGATCACGCTATAGACCATGGCGCCGCTGACGTCGACTGTGATCGAAGGCACGTCGCCGGCCACGGGATTGCCGTTCTGGTCTTCCCAGGCCAGTACGGCCGGCTCGACCGTGCCGGCCGAAAGGGTTGCCTCGGCATCGCAGGTGGTGACATCGTCGCTGGCCGTCAGGCCGATCACCGGCGGAACGAAGGCCATGATCTGCCGCTGGATCGAGCAAGTGTCGAATCCAAACTGCGTGATGGTGACCGTGTAGATCGTAGTCTGATCGGGGCTAACGGTCGGATTCGGTTCGGTCGGATCGGCAAAGAGGCCTGCCGGTTCCCAGAAGTATTGGTAGGCCGGATTGAAACCGGGATTCAAAGCTTCCGAATCGCCTGGGCAGATCCGGATGGAATCGGGCAACTGCGGATCGGCGATCAATACCACCGGTATGCTTTCGGTTTTCTCGGCGGTACAGCCTTCGGCGGAAGTGATCTGCAGCGTGGCGCTGACGGTTTGGCTATTGGCCACGACCAGGGTCGGGTTCTGTTGATCGGAGGTGCCCAAGGGGCCGAAATCCCAATCCCAGGCAACCGTGCTGTTCAGATTATTGGTCGACAGATCGGTGAAGGAGATGATCGCCTGATCCGTTTCACAGGAAGACAGTTCGAAAGCGAAATCGGCTGAGATCTGGTTGACCACCACGGTGATCGTGCGGGTGATCGTACAGGTGTCGAATCCGATCTGAGTAATGGTTGCCGTATAGGTCGTAGTCGAATCGGGGCTGACCGAAGGGTTCGGGGCATTGGGATTAAGGAAGAGGTTGGCCGGTTCCCAGGAGTACAGATAGCTGGTGTTGGCGCCGGGGTTGAGCGGCACCGACTCTCCCTGACAGATCGTCACGCTGTCGGCGATCTGCACATCGATCAGTTGGACGTTGACCATCTGGCTGGTGGACGACTGGCAGCCCTGGGCGGTGGTGACCGTCAGGTCGGCGGTCAGGTTCTGCGAGGCATCGAGTACGATCGAGGGGTTTTGCTGGTCGGACACATCGCCGTTGCTGAAGGTCCAGTCCCAGCTGACCGTATTGTTGAGGTTATTGGCAGTCAGATCGGTAAAGAGCACGGTCACCTCGTCGGTCTCGCAGGCCGAGAGCGATGCCTCGAAATCGGCGTCCACTTCATTGACCACGATGGTGATCTCTTTGGTATAGAAGCAGATGCTATCGATACTGTACACACTCACGGTAAAGGTAGTGGTGGTCGGTGGGGAAGTGGAAGGATTGGGGGCGGTGGGGTCGCTGACCAGGTTAGCCGGTTGCCAGGACCAACCGTAGGAGGTTATCTGCTGGAAGTTGGGATTCAGAAAGACGGTTTCTCCTACGCAGATCGTATCGGTAGTGATGAACAAACTATCGGGAGGCGCGCCGGTCGTTGTAAAACTCAGCGTCTTGGTATTCTCGCAGCCGTTGACCGAGCGCGCGGTCAGCCGCACCTGACCGCTACCGGGGCTGGGCACGGTGAAGACCGGGTTCTGTTCGGTGGAGGTCAGGGTATCGTTGCCGATGAACACCTCCCACAACCATTGATTGACCGGCGAGACGTTGTCGGTAGAGAGATCCTGCAGGATCAATACCGAGCTGTCGAGGCAGGGGAATTCCTCGAGCGTGAAATCGGCGTCCAGCGAATTGTACTGCAGGAAGATCTCGTGGAAGAAGGTGTCGGCGCACACGGCGCCGGGTTGGGCGATCAGCGCCACGGTATAGGTGCCGGTATCCGGAAAGGTGTAGGTCGGTTCGAATTGCAACGATCCCGGCGTCGGGTTGGGCCAATCGAAGAACCAGCGATATTGACTGGCAAATTCGCTCTGATTATCGAACTCTACGGTGAGGTTCTCGCACTGTACGTCGGGCGCGAAGAAGGAGGAGATGATCTCGCTACAGGGCACGACGTTGTACTGGAAGTCGCGCCGGGTGGTCGAAAGCAGCACCCCATTGCGGTATTCCTCCACGCATACTCCCACTACAAACTGGCCCTGAAAGGCGGGGAAAGCCGTCAGCAGACCCGTCTGCGGATCGATCTCGAGCGGAATGCCTCCACCGAGCATATTGTCGACGTTGTACGGAGGGTCGATCCAGGCGACCGAGTCGAAGGGTGGCGGCGAAGGCACTTTGGGTTGCGGCACCTGATAAGAACCGCCCGTCAGCGGATTGCAAAGTTTATAGACCAGCGAATCGCCGTCGGCATCCATGGCCGAGTGATCGTATTCCAGTTCTTTATTCGCACAAATGTAGATCGGGGCCAATCCGCCGAAGTCGGGAGTGGAGTTAAATTCCGGGGAGACCAGATCGTTACAATCGGCCATAATATCCGGCTTGAGGAAGATCGAAAAGGTGGCGCCGGTCGAGTCGGGCGACATGATGTTGGAGAGCGTCACGTTTCGGCAACAGCGCTGATAAATGATGTTGTAGCCGTCGGTGTTGAGCGGCAGGGTGACGATCTTTTCGTAGAAAGTGGTATGAACGCAGACCGACTCGAGCGGAGTGATACAGGGATCCATGATGTTGTTGCTCAGCGTGTCGTCGATCATCATGAACGGCATGTGGATCGTATCCATGGTCATGGTGGTCCGGTTCCAGATACCCACGTAGGCGGGGTCGTCGAAGTAGGCATTGGGGTCGCCGAAAAAGCAATCGCGGAACACCTTCAACTTGATCTTGTACTGGTTGTTGCCCAGGCATTCGTAGCTCATTTCCCCACCGACGATGTGGGAAGCTTGCAGGCTGAAGGGCACCAGAAGCATCAGTGCCAAGGCTCCGAGTGCGAACCGGATATTTCTGTGAACCTGGCTGGAAAGAGAAGTATAGATTTCCGTATTCATCGCGGTATTTTTCTGATGGTGGTGTTTTGTTCAGGGATTAAGGGGCGGGCAATCCGAATACACGAATTGCCCGTTTGGATGAATTTTATTGATTTTCCTTGTTGATCGTTACGCCGAGGATCTCTACCCGGCGCTCGCGGGCGGCGATCGGGCTATAGATCGATTCGCGTTCGCTCAGGAGCTTCTCGCGCACCTCTTCCGGCACTTTTTCCTCTCCGAGGGAAACCTCCGTGATGATCAGCATTTTCGAGCGGATATAGGGTTTCAGAACGCCACCCTTATAGCTGTAGAAGTGGTTGAGCAGGGAGTTGATCCGCCGGGCGCTGAGCAGTTCGTTGTAGCGGTTGCTGGCGCGCGGGCTGGAGAAGCCGGAAATCGTTACTTCGATCGGGATCCCCTCTTCCAGGTATTCGTACATGCGCTCCGTAAAGACGATGAGCGACTCGTAGCCTTCCTTCACTTCCCGTTCGAAGAAAGCCTTGATGCGCTGTTCCGCCAGGAAGCGATTGCGGCCTTCCAGCACCTGGGTGAACTTGGTAATGTACTCCTCCTTCTTGGCCACATAGGCTTCGTAGGTGTCGCCGTAGCTGAGTTTGGTGGTGCGCTGGTAGCTCTTGCGCTCGGGTTCGCCATTGTCGAAGTAGAGGCTGAGCGGTGGGATTTCGATGAGTTTTTTCTTCAGCATGTTGACCGACAGCGGGATCTGGCAGTCGTCGCCGATCAGATCGAGGTTGACCTGTATGGTGTCGGTATGGTAGCCCGGTTTGGAAAAGATCAGGTAGTACTTCTTGTCGCGCTCGAGTTGCAGCGTAAAGTCGTTGCTGATCGTATTGGACTCCATGGCGATCTGGTCGCTGTACTCGAACAATTGTACCGTCACATCGTCGAGCGGCACCTTATCCTTCTTGTCGAACACCTTGGCGTAGAGGTTGATCATCTTGGGCGGCAGGTAGAGGCGGCGCTGGGAAATATCGCCGGCCGGCGGCGCGATCAGGTCGATGGTGTCGAGCGCCGGCAAATAACCGTCTTTGCTGGCCTTTACCAGGTATTTCTTTCCGTATTGGGCGGTGTAACTAAAGCCTTCCTCTTCGGTACTGGTTCCGCTGGCGAGGGGGATGGGGCCTTCTTCTCCCCATTCGAACACCTCGAAGTAAATGCCGGTCAGCAGCTGATCCTGCAACGACAAGCAGCCGTTGTAGGCGTAGAAATCGAGCTTTTGCACCAGGCGTTCGAAGCGATAGATGTCATAACAGCAATAATCGCTGTTGTCTTCGTAGTGAATGGCCTTTTCCCGGTTGGAGGAAAGATAACCGGCGGTCTGGCTGTCGTCGACGATGAAATAGATGTCGTTAAGGCTGGAGTTGACCGGATGGCCGAGGTTTTGCGGCTCGTTGCAACCCTGTCCGGTCCATTCCGCCCCGAAGATATCGAAGCCCCCCATGTTGCGCCGGCCTTTCGAGCTGAAATAGAGCGTTTGGGAGCTTTCGTGAAAAAAGGGCGTGCCCTCTTCTTCCAGCGTATTGACCCCGGGCACATTCTTCGGCGCGCCACAGGAGCCGTCGGGATCGAGTTCGGCATACCAGATGTCCGTCTTGCCTTTCCCGCCTTCCCGGTCTGATACGAAAAACAGCAATTCCCTGCCGGTGGCGGCGTCGAAGCCCACATTCGGCTGTGAATTGTTAAAGCCCGGCAGGTTGATCGGGGCCGGTAATTTAACGGCTGCGCCGAAGCTGTCGGGCGCGATGACCGGCCGCGAGTAAAGTTCGCAGGAAACTTCGGCCAGATTGACGTACAGGCAGAGGGCGTAATAGATGCGGGTCTGCTCGCGATTGTAAGAAAGGTAGGCGGTATGCAGAGAGTCGTCGTTGAGTTTGTCCATCAACTCGCCGGGCCCGTCGCCGGTGGCGGCGAGCAGTTTCATATAGGGGCGTACGGGACGTTCCTCCTCCAGGGGCGAACCGAAGCGGAAGGAGGTGTAATAGAGCGTTTCATCCATGGCGTAAGTGCCGAATTCGGAATGTTGGGTGTTGATATGCCCTCCGATCGAATCGGCGCTGTAGATGTCGAATTTCTTATTGGGATTGGCCAGTTGCTCGCGGGCCCATTCGCAGGACTGCGCTTCTTCCACGGCGCGTTGGGCCAGCGAGTCGTTCACTCCGGCCGCTTTGCCGGCATACTCGAAGAAGAGCTCTTCCGCCAGTTGGTATTGCCCGAGGCTTTTCTTGGTCATGGCGAGTTGATAGCGGAGGTCTGGAAACTGCGTTTCCCAGCCGGTGTCGATCAACTTCGTGTAGGCGCTGTCGGCCATCGAGAAAGAATTGAAGAGGTAGGCCGATTCCGCCAGTTTCAGGAGGATTTCGGGGTCTTTGTCGTCTACCTCGTGGGCGATCCCGAAATAGTACATGGCGTTGTAGTAGTCGCCCTGGGCATAGGCATTTTCAGCTGCTCGCAGATAGGCTTTGAAGGTTTGGGCGGAAAGTTGACTGCTTGCCCAAAGAGCGAGGAGCAATATGAGGGAGAATCGTTTCATCGGGATAAGAGTAGTGTGAACAGTGTTATCAATTTATGAGGAACGCGGGTCGCGATCTATCAGAACAGTTTACAGATCCTCAATTCTTCAGGTACCGGTACATTGGTGATGGTGTACCGCAATGCGATCTCCGGTCCGCCCTGGCGGTTAGTGGCTGCCTTGAAGTCGGATACGTTGACGTCGTAGCTTAGCCCCAGCAACCAATTGTTGCCGATGAACTGCACCGTGGGGATGATGGCGTCGCCAAAGGAGTTGAAGCGATATCCGCCGCCAAGTTGCAGGGCGAACTCCTTGGTGCGCTTTTGGCTGATGTGGATCCGCAGACCGCCTCCGGCCAGGGCTTCGAAGTAGGAGCTCTGGAACTGTGCCGAGCCGGCGAAGTGCAGGTCAAAGCGCTGGGCGATCTGGATGGTGGGAAAGAAGTAGAAGCTCACGCGCATCGGCAGGGGGCTATCGTCGCCTTCCAGAAAGCTCTGATTCGGGCGATTGAAGTGAAACAGGGCGACCCCGGCATCCATCTGCGAGCGGTTTTCGACCTTCTGGCCGTGGTAGTTGGCTCCCAGGGCCGCATTGGCGAAAAAGATGCTGGTATTGCTGAAATCTTCATTGGTCGGCCTGGAGGGATCGAATTGCCCGTCGTTGTACTGACTTCCGAAGGTCAACTCTCCCGGCTTGAACGAACGCTGGTTGAACCCCAGCGACAATCCGAACGACAGGAAGTTCTCCTTGTCGAGCGCATAGGTGTACGAACCGTTTAGGCCGATCTGGGCGACGCTCAGACTGGCATCGCCGGCCTCGTCCCAATAGAAGGTCAGCCCGCCGCCGACAAACTGATTGTACTTACCCTTGAAGTAGAATTTCTTGTCTGCCGCAAAGAACAGGGTGCTGTACGGATTCGAAATGGCCTCGTTCCATTGGTTGCGGTAGTTGGCCGCAAAACTGACGTCGGCCGAGTGCACGGCCGTCATGGCCGGGTTGAGGCTCAAAGGCGCGTTGTAGAATTGAGAGAAGTGGATGTCTTGCGCATTCAACTGTGAGAGGGTGCATAGCAATAAAACTACGCCCCAGAGTGACAGGCTGGAGGTAAAGGTTCGTTTCAAGATATGTTCGTTTTGGGTTAACGAATATCGGCTTTGGGCGTTCATTCACCGGGGGTTGAAGAGGTACATTGGGCAAATTAATAAATCTTTCGCTTTTCTGGAAGCGGGGTTCGGGCCAAACTCCTTATATACTAAGCAGTTATATAACGATTTTACAGTTTTGTCAATAGGCAAAACGCAGGGAAAGGTCGTTTTTTCCCTGTCACAGACGGATGAATGAGTATACAAAGTGTTCCCGTGAGCTCGACTGGTGCGCTGGTTTTCGGGAAAAGGAAGGTTGGAAAAAGTCAATTCACACCATGACGTTAAATGCAATATTCAGTATAATATATGATTTTTTGGCGGGATGAGGGCCATCCATTCTCAAAAAATTGAACGCTTTTGGAATTTGGCTGACAAAAGAGGGGGCCAGGAACAAAAATCCCCTGTGGAGAGCACAAGGGATTGGAACGAATTTTCTCGGGTCTCTTTTAGGTATTTCGTCGTTTGGGAAGAAAAGTCGTCAGATCTTCCGGATTCGTCGGGTGGCGATGACCTTCTGGTCGACGTCCAGGAGTTGTACCAGGTACATGCCGGGGATCAGATCGCCGATCGGGTATTTCTCGTTGGCGGCTGCTTTGAATTGTTTCATCGGCCGCCCGACCATATTGTAGACCCAGATCGACTGAACGCCTTCCGTATCGGTCAGCCCGATAAAATCGGTCGCCGGATTGGGGTAAATGGAAATCCGTTGGGCGGCCGTTTCCGTTTCGTTGGGGTTAGGCCCCCCGGAACCGTGGAAAGCCGTCTGGGCTTGCCCCGAATATCCGATGAGAAGAGAAAAAAGAACGAGTAAAAGGTGCTTCATTCGGCATTTTTTTCACGAGTGAACAGAGGCGCCAAGCGACAAACCGCATAGAATCTGATTGCACCTTTTTGCCAGGTCCTAGGCTTTTCCGCACTTGTTGCTTGCGAGAATTGCTTAAAAATAATGGATTATTGCTAATATATCAAGGCGACCCCGTTAAGATTAATGTTTTTTTAACGGGGTCGCCACAATAAATCGCTATAGTAGAGACTGGAAATAGGCGGCGAAGTCACCGATCGACATCGACCCGAGGTCGCCTTCGCCTTGCCGGCGCACGGATACTTCTCCTTCGGCTTCTTCCTTTTCGCCGACGATCAGCATGAAGGGAACTTTCTTTACCTCGGCGTCGCGGATCTTACGGCCGATCTTTTCGCTGCGGTCGTCGAGGAATCCACGGATGTCGTGAGCGGCCAGTTTGTCGAGCACCTGCTTGGCATAATCGTTGAAGCGGTCGCTAATGGGCAGGATAGCGAACTGTTCCGGAGATAGCCACAGTGGGAATTTGCCGCCGCAGTGTTCGATCAGCACGCCGATAAAGCGCTCCATCGAGCCGAAGGGCGCCCGGTGGATCATGACCGGCCGGTGCGGCTGGTTGTCGGGGCCGATATACTCCAATTGAAAGCGTTCCGGCAGGTTGTAGTCGACCTGGATGGTGCCCAGTTGCCAGGAGCGTTTCAGGGCATCCTTGACCATGAAGTCGAGCTTCGGCCCGTAAAAGGCCGCCTCCCCCAGTTCGGTGACGGTTTCCAGGCCGACCTCTTGCGTGGCCTCGATGATGGCCTGCTCGGCTTTGTTCCAGTTCTCGTCAGAGCCGATATATTTTTCCGGATTGTCGGGATCCCTTAGCGAGATCTGAGCGGTGTAGTTGTCGAAGCCCAGTTTCTTCAACACGTATTGGGTCAGGTCGAGTACGCCCAGGAATTCATCCTTGAGTTGATCGGGCGTACAGAACAGGTGAGCATCGTCTTGCGTGAAACAGCGCACCCGCGTGAGCCCATGAAGTTCGCCGCTTTGCTCATAGCGATAGACCGTGCCGAACTCGGCAATACGCACCGGTAGTTCGCGGTACGAACGCGGCCGGTGGCCGAAGATCTCGCAGTGGTGCGGGCAGTTCATCGGCTTGAGGAGGAACTCTTCGCCTTCCCGGGGCGTGTGGATGGGCTGGAAGCTGTCTTCTCCGTACTTGGCATAATGCCCGGAGGTTATATAGAGGTCTTTCTTGCCGATATGTGGCGTGATCACGGGAGCATATCCCCGCTTGATCTGTTCTTTTTTCAGGAAATCCTCCAGGCGCGTGCGCAAGGCCGTGCCTTTCGGCAACCAGATCGGCAGACCGGAACCGACCCGTTCGGAGAACATAAACAGTTCCAACTCGGCGCCCAGTTTGCGATGGTCGCGTTTCTTGGCCTCTTCGAGCAATTCGAGGTATTCCGTCAGTTCCTTTTGCTTGGGGAAGGTGATCCCGTAGATGCGCGTGAGCTGTTTGCGATTTTCGTCGCCGCGCCAGTAAGCGCCGGCCAGGGCCATGAGCTTGGCGGCTTTGATGCGCCCGGTGTCGGGAATGTGCGGCCCCTTGCAAAGGTCCGTGAAATTGCCCTGCTCGTAGAAGGTGATCCGTCCGTCTTCCAGGTCCTCCAAAAGTTCCAACTTGTATTCGTCGCCTTTTTCGCGGAAATACCGAATGGCGTCGGCCTTGGAAATTTCCTGCCGCCGGTATTCGTTCTTTTCCCGGGCCAGTTCGAGCATCTTGTTTTCGATGCGCTCGAAGTCGTCGGAAGAGATCTGTACGTCTCCCGTGTCGATGTCGTAGTAGAATCCGTTCTCAATGGGCGGTCCGATGCCGAACTTGGTGCCTGGGTACAGCGCTTCCAGCGCTTCGGCCATCAGGTGAGCGGAGGAATGCCAGAAGGTCGATTTTCCTTCCGGGTCGTTCCAGGTGAGCAGTTGGACCTTGGCGTCTTCGCGAATGGGGCGGGTGGCATCCCACACTTCCCCGTTGACCTTGGCGGACAGTACGTTGCGCGCCAATCCTTCGCTGATCGATTGGGCAATGTCGAGCGCCGTGCTGCCGGCCTCGAACTGGCGCACACTTCCATCGGGCAGGGTAATATTGATCTTGGACATCTTGGAAAACAGATTGGACGTTAAGGATTTCTTAATCCACGTGCATTATGGTCGAAAAAGCGTCTAATAAAAGTGAGCGGTGTCTTTTTGGGGAGGTGGTAGCCCCTTCGTTGGAGAAACTACAGAAGATTTTCCCAAAAAGTTTTTTTCGGTCGGCAAAATTAGCCTTTTTTTAGAGGATGCACTATGTTTTGCCGGTATATTAATGGAGGAGCGCGGCAGTTCTGAAACGCTCCCCGGCGATCCAAACCAACTGAATACAGAGCATGAACCGGACCTATTTCTATTTGCTGTCTTTTCTGGAAGGAGGCGCCGTGATGGCTTGCGAGCTGATCGGGGCCAAAATGCTGGCGCCTTATTTCGGCACGTCGCTTTATGTGTGGGCGGCCGCACTGGGCCTGACCCTGGGGGGGCTTATGACGGGTTATTTCACCGGGGGGCTGCTTTCCAAGAGGTATCCCAACCGACCCTCCGTACTTTATTGGGTCTTGATCCTGGCCGGATTGATGCTCGTGTTGATGCCGTTCACCAGCGAATGGGTGATGAGCCGGGCGATCGACTTTAGCTTGCAGTTCGGGGCCGTGATCTCCCTTTTGGTGTTCATGTTTCCGCCGCTCATCTTCATGGGCATGGTCTCTCCGCTGATCATTAATCTGTTGAATACACGGGTCAAAGACGCCGGCAATAGCGCCGGTAATGTTTATGCCATCTCGACCCTGGGTGGCATTCTGGTAACCTTCCTGATGGGGTTCCGGATCATTCCGGGCTTTGGGATAAACTATCCGGCCATCATTACCGGAGTGGCATTGGGCGTTTTGCCCATCCTGTCGTTATTGCACCGCCGGCAAACGCTGGCTATGGTGCCGGCCGGTCTTTTTGCACTGGCTTTCGTGGCAATGGGCTGGAAAATGCAGGATCGGGGCCAGGGCGATTTCACCATCCACTATCATTCCGAAGGCGTGCTGGGACAGATCAAAGTGCTCGACATGCCATTCGAGGATCAGGGCGAGCACTTTACCGGGCGGGGCCTGGTGGTCAACAATACGCTGCAAACCGTGATGAATCTCGAAGACCCCGATTACGACTTCTGGCCTTATACCCGCTACATCCCCTTGTTTGCCGCCGCTTACCCGGAAGGTAGCAAGGCGTTGTTGTTGGGCATGGGGGGCGGCACTTTGGTCGACCGGCTCGATGACCTGCAAATGGACCTCGAGGTCGTAGAGATCGACGAACGGATCCGGCGGGTGGCCGTAGAGTACTTCGGACTCGATCCGAGCACCGAAGTGATCATCGACGATGCCCGCCATTTTCTTCGGGCCCGGAAAGACCCGAAATACGATATCATCATCTACGATACTTTCATCAGCGAATCGGCGCCGGAGCATATCCTGACCCTCGAAGGCCTGCAAGACGCCCGTTCGCGAATGAAACCCGGCGGCACTCTGCTGATCAATTTTTACGGATACCTGGAGGGGAACCGGGGCGAAGTGGTGCGCTCGGTGTACAAGACCCTGCAAAAGGCCGGATATCAAGTGCAGCTGTTCACGACCCCTGGGCCGGAGTCCGATCGCAACATCCTCTTCGTGGCGACCGAGGGGCCGGTCATCGACTGGCATCAGCGGGTCAAGGCCTGGCCGGAGGGGATCGACTCCCTTTCCTTCGAACAGTATTTCCTGCCCGCCGACCAGATCGATACTTCCCATGCCGTAGTACTCACCGACCGCAGGCCTCAGTTGGAACTGTACGCCCGGGCTTCGGCCGACTGGCGGAAGTTGTACAATCAGTTCTACACCCGCAAATTTTCCCGCTTTAAGAAATATTGACAATGGTCGGCCGGGGCATTTTTTTTCTTGTAAATTTCAAATGAAGTAGATGGTGTTTTTTGTCTGCCCGGTGCTTCCCGATGGCGAAAACTTCCGCTTCCCAATTCGTTAATGATAACATCAAACCAGCAATACTATCTCTTCTTCTTTTTTCTGTTCTGGGTATTGCCGGCCGCTGTCCTGGCTCAGTCGAACCTGCAGGTTTCCGACTTCAACGGTGATGGCCATCCCGACACCCTCCGATGGGAATATTCCGGCGGCTCCGGCTTTGGTGGCCGGCAGATCGAGTTGGCTCCCGGGAACGGCGACGAGCCGATCGTCCTTAATACCTTTGGCAGTTTTGGTCAAATGCTGCGGTTGATCGAAATTCCCGGACGCCTGCAGGTTCCGAGCGCCCGGGGCTTCCGGGAGGCTATGGCGTCCGTGCTGGTAGCCGGAGAAGAAATGCGCGAACAGCCAGATCCCTCGCTGCGATGGCTGTTATCGGCCTTTCGGGGCGCGCCCCGGAGAGTTTCCGGCCGGCAGTTCATATGGGTGCAGCCAAGCAGTTTACAGTGGGAACCCCTGCCAGTGATCTTGCCGGAAGCTTATGCCCTGCAATTGGAAGCGCCAGTATTTGCCGAGG
>JAGQXA010000880.1 GCA_020436865.1 Saprospiraceae bacterium
CAGGAACTGGGGCACATCGAGGTTGGCGTATACGATGTAGAGGGCAAAGAGCGCAAAGACGATCGTTCGTACAAGAAAGCCGAAGCATATATGAACTTCGGCGAATACCTCGAGCAGATCGAACAAGGCACCACCACCAGGCGCCTGTTCCTTTTCAACGTGTTCAAACACAAGAAGGAGCTGCGCGACGACTTCCACTTTCCCGACATTGCCGACTACGTCGTTCGGCAGTTGCCGCTGGCCTTCTTCGGCGGAAAGGGCGCGGTGACCCGCATTCATCAGGACATGGACATGAGCAATGTGTTCCTCACCGAGGCGGTCGGCAGAAAGCGGGTCGTTCTGTTCGATCCGAAGTATTCCCGCTTGCTCTACCGGTATCCGTTCGGCGTACACACTTCGGTCGATATCAACCATCCGGATTACGACCGCTTTCCCGCACTGGCACAGGTGCGAGGGTACGACTTCGAGATCGAGGCGGGCGATACGCTGTTCATGCCTTCGGGCTATTGGCATCACATCGAATACCTGGAAGCCTCGATCGGCGTATCGGTACGTTCGTTGGCGCCGACGGTGAAAATGCGTCTGCAAGGCTTGGCCAATGTGGGAGTACTGACCCATCTCGACGAACTTTTCCGCTGGTCGATGGGGCAGAAGTGGTTCGACATCAAAAAGCGCATCGCCCACAAGCGGGCCGATTCGCTGCTGAATGTAGAGGTCTGAGGCCGGATCCGCCTTTTTTCTTTGGAGAAAACAATCGAATGCCGGGCGGCGCTGGTCGCCCGGCATTCGCTGTTTTGGCGCATCTGGTGGAGTGACTAGATGTGGAATAGCAGAAAAATCCATCTCTTCTTTGTACCTTTAAGTATACCGGAGAAGAGCAAAGGAAATTTCTAACTAAACCCTATACGTATGAAACTGCAACCCATTATGTTCACGCTGGCCCTGATCGTTTGCATCAGTCTGGCCGCTCAGGCACAATCTTCCTCGATCGCCGGCGCCTGGAAGTCTGAAGTTCCCGCCGGTGAGGAAGGCCAGATGGTTCCGGTTAAGCTCCTCATCTCGGAAGACGGCACTTACACGGTCGATTTCGGCATGGACGGAGTGGTCGAGATCAAGGGCCACTACTCGATCGAAGGCAATCGCCTGACCGTGCAGGACGACGCCTATGGCGAGAATCCCTGTACCGGAAAGGGAGTCTACACCTTCAGCGTCGATGCCGCCAACTTCAGTGCTAACCGCATCAGCGACGAGTGCGAGAACCGGGGCGGCCCGGACGGCAAGATGAGCTTTGCCAGAATGTAGAAAAGACGAACTTCCGAAAGAAAAAAGCCCGCCAACTACTCAGTTGGCGGGCTTTTTCGATGAGGGTAGGATCAGTTGCCGAGAAGGCTGTTGGCGTCGAATTCCTTCACCTCGTAATCCTTCGGGCGATAGAACTCCTCCTTGGGGATCGATTGCTCGTCGATCATGCTGGCCACCATGGTGACCGTGATGTCCATCGACGGATCGGCCAGCGTGGTGACCTTAAGCGGAAAGCCGGGCACGGCGCCCTCCGGTAGGTTGCCCATCATATTGAATTTGCCGGCGGAGCCCGCCTTGAAGTTCGGGGCTTTCAGTTTCTCGGTCGTCCAGATATACTGCACCTGCTCGGCTCCTTCTTCGCCGGCCAGCACGACCTTGTATTTCTGGCATTTGTAGCCCATGATCGTTTCGGTTTCCTTTTCCTTGACCACCTCTTTCGGAGTACTGACCTCCTGCCCTTCTTCCAGATCTTCCGGCCCCATCATGTAGACGGTCTCTTCATCTTCCTTGACGATGAACACCTCGTCGTGTTGGCCGTCGACGACGATCTTGCCGACCATCGCTTCCATCATGCCGCCTACGAAATAGGTCATCATGCTTTTCTTGCCGTATTTGACCACCATTTTTTGCGGCATCATAAGCGCCATGAACTCGGCCCCTTCTCCGTTTATCTCGAATTTGTAGTCGACCGTGCCCTGGAATTCGCTTTGGCCGACAACGGTGGTTTGCAAGCCGGCGCACAGGAGAAGCGCGAGGAAAAACACTGCTTTCTGCATAGTTAAGTTCAGGTTTGTGGTGAATAAAGTGCAAACATACGGAGGGGGAACGGATTTCGGGGAAGGATTATTGCTGAGATCGACGAGGTAGGGCTAGCCGGCCCAGGCAGACGGGTCGGCCGCCAGGCTATCGATCAGCTGAAAATATTCGCCGATGTGGCGGCCGTCTACCACGGCATGGTGGGCCTGTACGGCCAGGGGCATTCGGATGCGGCCGTTTTCCTCGTAGTATTTTCCCCACACGATGCGCGGCACGCTGTCGTGGGGATGGTAGTTCATGGCATGCTGAAAACCGGTGAACGACACCCATGGGATCGCGGAGAGGAAAAGGTAGTCGTCGCGCCCTTCTTCGTCT
This sequence comes from Saprospiraceae bacterium, assembly GCA_020436865.1. Classification (GTDB taxonomy): domain Bacteria; phylum Bacteroidota; class Bacteroidia; order Chitinophagales; family Saprospiraceae; genus JAGQXA01. Next base: position 2,434 of record JAGQXA010000880.1, read on the forward strand.
TCCAGGTTCGGGTTGCGCCGCATGGCCTCGATGCGTTCGGCGGCGCGGCGGGTAAAATCCGCATAGTCGGACGAAAACGCCACCGTGCAGAAACTGAACACATCCGATACGTCGGTGAGCACCGTGAAGGAGGGATGCACGATCTCGTGCTCGACGAGTTGTTCGCCGCGCAAACGCTGGCGGAAGGTGGGCAGTTGGTTGGCGGCCAAGGATAGCAGATAGACGATCGAAGGCGTAAAGGGCAGCTGCCCATCGCGCAGATGCCGGCGCAAAGCAGTGATCTCGACGGGGGCCACGATCTGGAAGTGCGGATGGCTCATCCCTCGAAAAAAATCGAAATGCTTGCGGCGGTGCGGCTCGTTCAATTCCACAATGCGCATAGTAGGGGGCTTTGTTCTGCCGGTGAATTAACGAAGAATGCCCGTAACCGACAAATCATTTATGCTTTGAAAACTCTACCTTCGCCCAAACTCGAGGGAAGCACTTGACATGTGGAAGAAAAACTGGAGAAGCACGATCATCATCGCAAGCATCCTGTTGTTGCTGGTGCCGGCCCTGTTGATCAACCTGGGGTTGATGACCTTCATCGACGACGAGGCCATTCGATCTCTGGTGGCCCTGGAGATGAAACTGTCGGGCAACTATCTGGTGCCCACCCTCAACGGCGATCTCTACCTCAACAAGCCGCCCCTGTTCAACTGGATCCTGCTGGTCTACTTCAACCTGCTGGGCGGTTTCAGCGAATTCAACGCCCGCCTGGCCACCGTCGTTTCGCTGCTGGGCTATACGGCTACGATCTTTTGGTTCTTTCGCAAGCACTATGGTTTCCGCAAGGCCTTCATCAATGCATTCGCCCTGGTGACCTGCGGACGGATCTTGTTGTGGGACAGCCATCTGGCCTTGATCGACATTACGTTCTCGTGGGTGATCTTTACGGGGTTCATGGTGATCTACCACCAGTTCGAACGGGGGCGGTGGTACCGTTTGTTCATCTGGTCGTACGCGTTGGCCGCCGTCGCCTTCCTACTCAAAGGATTGCCTGCGGTGGTCTTTCAGGGCGTGACCCTGCTCACTTGGTTCGGTTACAGGCGCGAGTGGAAGCGCCTGCTCTCGATCCCCCATGTCGTGGGCCTGTTGGTTTTCGTGCTGCTGACCGGCTCGTACTACTATGCCTATCATCAGCAACAACCGCTGGATGACCTGTTTCTAAAACTCTTCACCGAATCCTCCAAGCGAACGGCGATCCAGTATGGCCTCGGCTCGGCCGTTCTGCACTTTTTCACCTTCCCCCTGGAGATGATCTACCACTTCCTGCCCTGGTCGCTGATGTGCGTCTACCTCTTCGACGCCCGGGTGTGGGAAGTGATCCGGCGCGATCGCTTCATTACCTACAATGCGCTCGTCTTCCTGACGAACATCCTGTTGTACTGGACCTCCGTGGAGGTCTATCCCCGCTACCTGCTGATGCACGCGCCGCTCATTTTTTCCGTCTACCTGCATTTGCACTTCCACCATCAGGCGCTCGAAACCTGGCAGTTCAAGACGGTCAAGACACTATTGTTCGCCTTGCTCATACCCTTTGCCCTGGCCAGCTTCCTGCCCCTGCTGTGGGATCGGCTCCAGGTGGAACCCATGCATTGGCTAAAGGGCTCGGTGCTGGCCATCCTGATGACGGCATCGGTGTGGATGTATCTTTATTGGAAAAAGACCCGCTTGCTCACCCTGGTGCTGGCCATGTTGGTGATCCGCCTGGGTTTCGATTGGTTCGTACTGCCCGATCGCTTCCGCAACGACTGGGGCTCGTTGTGTAAGGAAAGTACGCTCAGCATCGGTCGTCAACTCAAGTATATCCCCTCGCTCTACATTTACAAGTACACCGAGTTTCAGCCCACCAATGCCTATTACCTGACCTGGGAGCGGCAGAAGATCGTACGGCGCAAGCATAGCGACTTCCGGCCGGGCGAATATCTGATCGTCAGCCAGAAACTCTACCCCGACGTGCGGCTCGACGCCATCGGCCCGCTTTACGTGCGCCTGGAAAACCGCACCCTGCGGGTCGGCCGGCTGCTCCGCCGGCCAAGGGAATAATTAGATAAAAGATAAAAGA
>JAGQXA010000881.1 GCA_020436865.1 Saprospiraceae bacterium
AAAAGGAGCAAGCGCTGGGACCTGATCAATAAACCCTGCTCCGAAGGAGCACAGGAGGACCTCGTAGAGGTCCCCCCTCTCTAGCCTTTTTGGGCGAAAAAGATGAATGGGGAAAAGGATACAGAGGTGAAAAAGGAGCAAGCGCTGGGACCTGATCAATAAACCCTGCTCCGAAGGAGCACAGGAGGACCTCGTAGAGATCCCCCCTCTCTAGCCCCTGGCGGCGATCGCTAAGGCCAGGGCCCTGGCTAATTGTTCCTCCCGGGTGAGGTGGGTGCTGTCGATCACGATCGCGCCGTCGGCCTGGCGCAGGGGGCTATCGGCCCGGGTGGAGTCGATCTGATCGCGATGCAGGAGGTTGGCTTTGACCTCTTCCGGGGAGATGTTCACTCCGCGGGCCTGCAATTCGGCGTAGCGTCGGCGGGTGCGTTCGTCGGGATCAGCGGTCATAAACAGCTTGAGCTCAGCTTGCGGGAAGACCACCGTACCGATATCGCGTCCGTCCATCACGATTCCCTTCTCCGCTCCCATCGCTTGCTGCTGGCGGACCATGGCCCGCCGCACTGCCGACACCGTCGATACCTTGCTGACCTGCGCCGACACCCGCATCTGACGGATATCGGACTCTACGTCGCGCCCGTTCAGGAAGGTGTGGTTCTCTCCGTTCATCCGCAGGAAGCGGATCTCGATCCGGCTCAGCGCATCGTCGACCGCCTCCGGGTCGTCGGGATCGATCCCGTTTTCCAGGAAGTACAAGGTCACGGCCCGGTACATGGCGCCGGAATCGATGTAGGCGTAACCCAATTTGCTGGCCAGGTCTTTAGCGAGCGTACTCTTGCCGCAGGAAGAAAAACCGTCGACGGCGATGATGATCTTTTTCACATTGGGAAGGTTTCGGCCGCAAAGATAAACGACCGGGGGAAAAGACCGCAGCGATCGAAGAAATTCGTGGATCAACGCAACTGCTGTAGGAGCATGTCCCACAAATGTTCGTAGGGAAGGATCTCGAGATCCTTGGTGTCGCCCCGGTAGAGGAAGGGCATGTCGTGGAGGCGCTGCAGGTATTTTTCCGCGCCGCTCAGTTGGGCCGGTTGAAACTCGGCTTTGGCCAGTTGCTGGAGCAAACGGATAAACTGGAAGAGGCGGGGATGGTCTTCTTTCTTGAGCGGTTGGGTCGTATACCCCTTCAGGCGGTCGATGCGTTCGGTGGCCTGGGTGAAGCTCTTCTTTTTCAGCAAGAACAGGATCTGGCCCAACAGTACCAGGGCGGTGAAGATCCGCTGGTTCCGCGGAAACAGCACCGGATCGTTGAGCAAGCGGTTGATGCGAAAGGCCTTTTTGCGCTGCGCGCTCAGCACCGGTTGCTCGTCGTGCAGGGCTTCCACCAGATAGTTGAGGTAGATGTTGAAGGTATCCCATTTCTGCCGGATCTCCGCCGGAAGTTTCCGGAACTTCGAATGCTCCGTGGCCCGGTAGTAAATGGCCAGGGCATTGATGTAGTTCTGGGTATGCATGGCCAGCAGGAAGTAGTATTCCAGGAAAGTGAACCAGACGTCGCTCCCTTTCGGAAAGGCGGTCAGCGCTTTTTCCGCGTTTGCCTTCCCATGGGTGAAATCGCGCAGGTGGAGATAGGCCATCATCTTCTTGAGCTGGAAGGCGGCGAGCTTCGATTCCTGATAGAACAGCGGGTGTTGCTCGACGTACTGTTCTGCGCGTTCGCACACCTCGAGCATGGAGTGATAGTCGGCCTGCATTTCAAATCGGTAGGCCCAGGCCAGGTACATTTGGTAGTAAATGACCGGTGATTCGTGCATTTCCGACAAGCGCACCAATTCTTCACAGTGGGCGACCACCTCGGCAGGCGCTTCGGTCGACAGCACGGGCTGGCTCCGGTAATGCAGGTGGATCCGCTGAAACAAGGCCTCGGCCTCGAATTCGGACTCCAGCACTTTTTGAAAGTGACGCAGGTGCTGATCGTACTGCTCAAAATCTTTTTCTTCCTCCCGCTCTGCCGCCTGCTGCCGAAGAATGCGTGAACAGTTGACGATGAGATCGGCAAAGCGGTATTTCAGGGCGGTGGTCAGCACCTGTTTGGCCATGCTGGTGGCCGTCAGTACGGCGTCGTTCGCCAACAGGATCTTGATGAGGGTCCAGTCCTTGTTGCTCGAAAAATAGGCCCGCTCGTAATTGGAGGTCGAGGGCTGGTTGACGTCGAGAAAGAAAAGCGTATTGAGCAATCTGCGGCGGAAGCGCGATTTCAGTTGGCGGTACTTGTCGTCGGTCGGACTGGTACCGTAAAGCAGCGTGGCCGCGTCGCGATCGTTCTTGAATTTCTGTTGTTGGAGACCTTCGTAGAATTCGTTGAATTTGCTGTTCTTCTGTTTCAGGGCATTATCGTCGAAGATCTCGATCTTGCGGACTTTCTTTTTGGTGACGATCCGGGCTATTTCAATTAGATTCTTCATGCTCTAACGGTCAGTTGAGCGCTTGGGTTGCTAGGGGACACTTTTGCGTGGAAGTCAGATGGTTACCATTTTCATCATAGTATGCTCTTGCCGAGAAACAACCGGTTTCGGGCTGGATTGACGGCAAACCTAATGTAACAATTTGTCGGGAAATTCGGGAAGGATCGTCAAAAAATCTGGAGCGGCTGGAATTCGGCGGTCCGCTTGGTCCTGCCGGAAAGCAAAAAGGTTTCGCCGGCGAATGTGCGGGCGAAACCTTTTTGTTATGGACAAGCTGCCCGAAGGGGCAACTCAATATTCGTCTTCGTTAAACAGGAAATCGTCTTTGCGAGGATAGTCCGGCCAGATATCTTCGATCCCCTCGTAAATTTCACCCTCGTCCTCCATCTGTTGGAGATTTTCGATGACTTCCAGCGGGGCGCCCGAACGAATGGCGTAGTCGATCAGCTCGTCCCGGGTGGCAGGCCAAGGCGCTTCCTCGAGATGGTGGGCAAGTTCTAACGTCCAATACATAGCATAGTGAAGTTTAAAGTGTGACTGTTTTGGTGAACAACTAATAGGCTCAGTGCTGCAAAATTAAATTTTAGGTTTTAGGCTCAGCACCGTAAGTTCAGGCAATAAACAGGACGTCGGCCTGCAATCGTTCCAAACAGTGGCTGCCTTCCATTTTGCGCAAATGTAATAAACAATGCCAATTGAAACAACCCCCCATTTTGAGGGCGGCGGCAATTTGTGCCGCGAGAGGGAGAGAGTATGGGCGTTTAATTCTTAAATTGTTGAAAATCAATATTTTACACACTGGCCATGAGAGCCGTTCATTGCGGAAACAACCAGGATCGCGGCAAAGTTTCCTTTGGGCAGAAAAGTTTTCCGGCAGTTGTAGAAGCGCGAAGGCGCCGCCGGAACTTCTGGCGGCGCCTTCGTCGGGGCAATACGGATAGCCCCGATTGCTATTGCAGGGCCTTCCCTCCCTGATGCAGGAAGCCAAGTAGCCGGCCGTTATTGTTCGTCACCAGATAGAGGTCGGAGCCGTCGGCCAGGTGCAGGCGGCACAGATCGCGGGCGTCGAGATTGGCCAGAAAGCCGGAGCGACTGCTCCAAACCGGTTCGAAGCCGCCCTTGCCGTCGTTGAGCAGGCATAGCCCGTTGCTGGCATCGTAGCGCCCGCTTTCCACATCCGACGAGTAGTTGTTGCCTACCAGCAGGAGGTCGGTGCGGCCGTCGCCGTTGAGGTCGTCGGCTACGATCTGGTTAGTGGGCGCCAGTTGCGCTTCGTTGGGCAGCGGTTTGATCTGGAAGGAGCCGTTGCCCTGGTTCTCGAAGTAGGTGCTTTGGAAGGTATGGACGCGGTAGGTCGTCGCATCCTGTAGGTCGCTGCTTGAAAATACCTGCTCGACCGTGGCGGTCGAGTAGGGCTCGAAGTAAACGAACTTCTTCTTCAGCCCGGGAAGTTGCTTGATCAGCATTTCGCGCCGGGCAAGGGGGTACTCTTTACCTCCGTTGTAGTACGTGATGATCGGGT
>JAGQXA010000186.1 GCA_020436865.1 Saprospiraceae bacterium
CGATCTGCCCATGGGGGTGCAGGGATACCTGGAGGAAGTGCACTTTGAAACGTTTGTCGACCAGGCTTTTGAAGCACCTGAATTCGGCTTTGAAGTGATCACGGCCGGTCAGGACCACCTCTTCTTCGACCGCCAAGGGCGCCTTCTGATGGAGCCCGGAGAATTGTTCGAGCGTCCGGCCTTGCGGCGCTTCGTCGGAACCTGTGGCCGCCCCGGAAGGTATCTGTCGCCCAGAGAGCTGCCGGAGGCCGTGCAGCAGTGGATCGGCGACGAGTATCCGGCTCTGTCGCCGGCCAGGGCCAAGCTATCGGCAAACGGCGAACTGTTGGTCGGCATGGCTCGTTCGCCAATCTTGCTTGTCTTTTCACCGGAAGGACGGTTTTTAGAGGAGGCCTATTGCTTCCGAACCTGCTTGTCGAACTGTGCGCAGATCCGACCTGTCGAGCTCCCGGAAGCGATCGTTGCCTATGTGCGCGAACACCAAAGCGGCGCCGAGGTGTTGGCCGCCTATCACTGCCGGGGCGGCAACTATGTGGTCGGACTCTTCGTCGGTGGCGCCCGGCTTGTCCTGGTATTCGATCATCGGGGCCAACTGCGCTATGCTCGCCGCTGATCTTTGGCCGGTATGTGCCAACTGATCGCTTTTCCTTAACTTGGACCTGCAATCTTGATCAAGCCCATGCCTCTGGCCTTTTGGAAAACGTACCAGCAGCCCTTGCCCAACGGCAAGTTCAGCGCCCTGCTTCCGGAAAAGATCGTGGACACGATGTCGCGCCTGGAAAATCGCATCGGCGAACGCTTCCCCGATTCCGGCTTGCGGCAGGTAGCCGTAGAACTGACCGAGCAGGCGCGAGCCACGCAAAGGGCCGTAAAATACCTGCCCAGGCCCATCTGGATCATTCGGATCGCAGCCCTTTTGGCCATTGCGTTGGTCTTGACGGGCGTGATCACTATGGTCAGCCTGACCCTCGACCTCGATACCGGCGCCGACGGTTGGGTGGAATGGGTGCAGGCGATCGAGTCGGCGATCAACGAGCTCATCTTCCTGGCCATAGCCCTGTATTTCCTGGTGTCGCTCGAAATGCGCGTGAAGCGTAAGATCGCCTTAGCCGCCCTGCACCGGCTGCGCAGTTTCGCCCACGTGATCGATATGCATCAACTCACCAAAGATCCCGCCTATATTCTGGCCACCGCCCAACCAACGGCTTCCTCTCCGCAACGGGCGATGACCCCCTTCGAGCTGGTGCGCTATCTCGACTACTGTACCGAACTGCTCTCCCTGACCAGCAAGATCGGGGCCTTGTACGCACAAGACCTCAACGATCCGATCGTCCTCAATGCCGTCAACGATGTGGAAAGCCTGGTCGATGGCCTCTCTGCCAAGATCTGGCAAAAGATCATGATCCTCGACATGGCGGTGCCGGATGAGGAGCAGGAGGGACCACTTGCGGAGAATGTGCCCGAGGGTTGACCGGACAGCGTTTTAAAGGGTCGCCCGGTCTTATGGAAAAGACTATCAGGCAAAAATCTACAGCTATGAAAAACAAGACTATTCTCCCCTTTTTCGCGACTATTCTCTTCGTCTCGCTCTCTTTTTCGATCGTTGCCCAGGTGCAGGCCGGGGCGCTGACCGGCATGGAATACACCTCGCTTGCCATCTTCCGGCAGGAGTTGTCGAACCCTTTCGGCACCTTTCTCCAGTTTGAGGACGATGCAGATCTGACCGGCAACGGCGAGGCGGATCTCACCTTCGTTTCGACCTTGGCCAATGTGCCCGATTTCGTTGGGGCGATGACGGGCGTCGACCTGAAAAGTGCCGCGGTGCAGGTCATGGCCGATCAGGATGGAGCATTGCGGTTGGAGGGAGGCGACCCCATTACGGCCGCCGGCGATTGGCAAGACGTTCCGCCAGGTTTGTTTGCGTTCGATTTTATCGGCTTGACCGGACAACCGCAGGTGGGCGGCCATTGGTATGACAATTCGTCCGGTTACCTTGGTATCCGGGTTTTTATGCCGACTGACACGCTGTACGGATGGATCGATGTGACCACCGCCGTCAACCAGCAGTCGGTTTATCTGAAGATCGACGGTTTTGCCCTGGAGTCCGTGGTGAACAGCGTCGAAGAGGCCGAAGAGACCGATCTGCGGCTTTTTCCGAATCCGGCGGCCGGGAGCGTGCGACTGGAGTCGTCAGCCGACAAGCCCCTTTCCAAAATGCGGCTGTTCGACCAGCATGGGAAATTGTTAATCGCTTGCGACGGTCTGGCGCAGAAAAGCTACCTGTTGGAGAGGCAGGATAGGCCTTCCGGCATCTATTGGGTCGAAGTGCAAGTTGGAGAGCGTCTGGTCCGTCGGTCGTTCATCTGGCTCTAGCGAGCAGTGCGTTTGGTCGAGAAGTCTCGATATCCCGTCCGAATTCCCTTAGACAGCGCATACTCTTCGCCGGTTGGAAACGTTAGAGGAAGACGTTTACAAACAAATCACCGACTATGAAAAAGACGCTGTTGTTTTCCCTGCTACTAGGCCTGACCTTCCAACTTTCCGCGCAGATCGGCGGCTGGGACCCCCGCGATCGCCAGGAAAAGGCCGAAGAAGCGATCGAGGCTTTTCTCGACAAAGACCCCAGTTTACAGGATTTTTTCGACGCGGCCTACGGTTTCGTCGTATTCCCTTCGATCGGTAAAGGCGGTATGGGAGTAGGGGGCGCGCACGGGAAAGGCGTAGCCTATGAGCGTGGAGAGATCATCGGGCAGGCCCGCGTCACCCAGGTGACGGTCGGTTTCCAGTTTGGAGGCCAGGCTTATAGCGAGGTCATCTTTTTCGAGAACAGAAGCGACCTCGAGCGCTTCAAGAACAGCCAACTCGAACTGGCCGCCCAGGCTTCGGCCGTGGCGGTGAAAACGGGCGCCTCGGCGAATGTCGCCTATGAGAACGGCGTTGCTGTGTTCACGATGACCAAGGGCGGACTGATGTATGAGGCCTCTATCGGCGGGCAGAAGTTCAAGTTCATCGAAGAGTAGCGGGAAGGTCCGAGGTGTTTAGCGGTCGGACCGCTCCGAGCGGTCCGACCGCTATGTCTAGAACAGACTGACATACCCGAAGTGCACCTTCGGATTGCGGAAGTCGACCGGATTGTCCTGCTGACGCCCGATGGCCAGGCTGATCCCGAAAATGCCGGCCCTGGTTTCAAATGAAAGTCCGGCGCCAAAACCTAACGGGCGATCGAAACGGCGTACGGCTACGGTGCGGTCTTCGATGTAGCCGTAATCGCCAAAAAGGTAGAAGTACGAATTGCGGTCGATCAGCAGGCGGTATTCGAGCGAAAAGACCGAGTAGAGGGTGACGAACAGCGACTCTTCGTCGAAGCCGCGCAGCAGTCGGTTGCCTCCGATGCGGAATTGCTCGTTGCGATAGATCGCCTGTCCGGGAGAGAGGATCCAGCCGCTGCGGTTGCGCAATAACAGGGCGCTCGACTGAAAAAGCGGAAAGAATTGCTCCAACTGACCAACCAAACGGTATTGGGTCGACCGCTCTTCCAGGCTATCGTACAAGACGCTGAAATTAAATTCCGGATCGGCCGGATCGCTCAATTCGGTGATGGCCGGGTTGGGTTCGATCGTTTTAAAGCCGGCCG
>JAGQXA010000882.1 GCA_020436865.1 Saprospiraceae bacterium
CGGCTGACCGTCAGCGGAACGGTGACCGATTCCGACAACGGCGAAACCTTGATCGGCGCCACCGTTTATGTGCCCGAACTGAGCACCGGTACGACCACCAACGAATACGGCTTCTATTCGGTAACCCTGCCGCCGGGCGATTCGGTGACCCTGCAGTTCAGCTACGTCGGCTTTCAGCCGGCCAGCCGGCGGGTAAGCCTGAGCGCCGACCTGACCCTCAACATCGAGCTGAGCACCGGCATTCAACTCGAAGAGGTGGTGGTCAAGGCCAACTCCTTCGAAGAACAGCTGCAATCGACCGAAATGAGCGTCGAGGCCATCACGACCCGCGAGGTGAAATTCATCCCGGTCTTGCTCGGCGAAAGCGATATTATTAAGGCCATTCAGCTCAAGCCGGGTATTCCCTCGGGCTCGGAGGGCACCACGGGCTTGTATGTGCGCGGGGGCGCCAGCGATCAGAACCTGATCGTGCTCGACGAGGCCATAGTCTATAACGCCAACCACCTCTTCGGCTTCTTCTCGACCTTCAATACCGATGCGGTGAAAGACCTCAAGCTGTACAAAGGGGGCTTTCCGGCTCAGTACGGAGGCCGCCTTTCGTCGGTGATCGACGTCAAGCTCAAGGAAGGGAATAACAAGCAGCTGTCGGGCAGCGGCGGCCTGGGCCTCATCGCCTCGCGGCTTACGCTGGAAGGCCCCATCGAAAAGGGCAAATCGTCGTTCATCGTGTCGGGGCGCCGCACCTACTTCGACCTGATCACCCGGGGGATCAACCGGGCCAATGCCGATAACGAAGACTATACGCCCATTCCCGACTACTTCTTCTACGACCTCAATACCAAGATCAACTTTCAGCTGGGCGAAAAAGACCGCCTCTTTCTCAGTGGCTACTTCGGCCGCGACGTGTTCGGCTTCGAAGACGAACTGTTCGACTTCAGTTTCGACTGGGGCAATGCCACCGGTACCGTGCGCTGGAATCATGTGTTCGATCCGCGCCTGTTCGCCAATACGACCTTCACCTTCTCCGACTACCAGTACAATATCACCAACGAGGTCACGGGCTTTTCCTTCGACCTGGGTTCGAACATCAAAGACGCCAATCTGAAGAGCGACTTCTATTACGTGGTCAGTCCGCAACACACCCTGCGCTTCGGCGCCAACGCCACCTACCACTACTTTACGGTCGGGCGGCTCAAGGCCGGCAGCGACGACGGCGAAGTGTCGTTCTCGGCCGGGCAGAATTTCGATGGGGTGGAAATGGGCATGTACATAGCCGACGAATGGGAGGTGACCGACCGGCTCAGCATTCATCCGGGCTTGCGATTGAGCGCCTTCGCTAACGACGGAGGCTGGTACCTGGGGCCCGAGCCGCGCCTGGCCACGCGCTACGCCGTCAACGACCGGCTCAGCTTCAAGGCCAGTTATTCGCGCATGTACCAGTACCTGCACCTGGTGTCGAGTTCGGGCGTGGCCCTGCCGACCGACGTGTGGTACCCCTCGACCGAAAAAGTGAAGCCGCAGTTTTCCGACCAGATCGCCGCCGGCTATTCGCTGCTGCTCGGCAAAAAGTTCTTCCTGACCAACGAATTCTACTACAAGTGGCTGGGCAATCAGCTCGATTTTGTGGATGGCGCCGAACTGTTCGCCAACGATAACCTGGAAGACGAGTTTGCCATCGGCCGGGGCTATGCCTACGGCATGGAGGTCAGTATCGAAAAGAAGGAAGGCAAGCTGACCGGCTGGATCGGTTACACGCTGGCCCTCATTCGCAAGGGCGATTTCGAGCCGCTCGACCCCAATGCCACCTTCGGAGAGGGCAAGGGCTATTTTTCGCCCCGTTACGACCGGCGGCACGATCTCTCCATCGTGCTCATGTGGGAGATCAACAAGAGATGGACCGCTACGGCAGCCTGGGTGTACGGCTCGGGCGATCTCTATTGGCTGCCCCCCGGGCGCTTTACCTTCCAGGATGTATACGGCGGTTCGTTCGAGCCGGTCGTGCCAGTGTATCAGGAACGCAACAACGTGCGCCTGGCGCCGTATCATCGCCTCGACCTCGGCCTGATCTGCCGCTTTTTCCCGAAATGGGGGGAAAGCGACCTGACGATCAACGTCATTAACGCCTACGACCGGCGCAATGCCTTCTTTCTTTATCTCGAGCCCGAGTTCGGCACGGTGCAGGACCCCTCGACCGGCTTGCCCTTCGACGTGCCCGAACGGATCGCCGCCAAGCAGGTTTCCCTGTTTCCCATCTTGCCTTCGATCACCTGGAACTTCAAATTCTAATGCATCCGGCTATGAATATCGCAAAATATTTCCCCCTCGTATTTATTATGGCCTCCGCTCTGGGAGCCTGCAATCTGGAAAAGGAAGTCGAACTGGAACTGCCCGTCTACGAAAGTCAGCTGGTCGTCGAATGCTATCTGGAGCCCGGCCGGCCCTTTCGCCTGTTGCTCAGCCGCAGCGCGCCCTACTTCGAAGCCTTTCCGACCGACCCCGCCGAGTTTCTGACCAATACCCTGGTCGACGACGCGACGGTGACGATCACCCACCTGGGCGAGACCTACGAGCTGAGCAACGGCGCCTTCATCGACCTGCAGGCCTCCAAATTCTACAACTACGGTACGGTCGAGACCGTGCCTGCCGATTACGAGAACGAATATACTCTCACCATCACGACCGCCGACGGAAGGCTGGCCACCGCCACGGCCCGGATCATGCCGAAGGTGTCGATCGACAGCGTGGTCGTGCAGTTCAACGATAGCGACACCCTGGCCCGGGTGCTGACTTACTTCACCGACGACCTCTCCCGTGTCAATTTCTACCGTCGCATGTTGCACTTCTCCAGCCTGGACAGCATTCCGGAGCAAGACTTTACCATCAACGACGAACTGCTCGACAGCGCCAAAGTGGTGTTCGGCACGACCTACGATTTTGAGCCCGGCGATACGGTCATCAATACGCTCTTTCATATCGAAAAGAGCTACTACGACTTTATGGAAACCTACCAGGTGGCGATCCTCTCCAATGGGAATCCGTTCGGCCAGCCGGGCACGATCATCTCCAATATCGAGGGCGATGCCAATGCGATCGGGATCTTCACGGGCTTTACGAAGGATCGGGTGACGACGGTGGTCGAGAAGTGAGATATGGGATGTGAGATTTCTCATATCCCATATCCCATATCTCATTTCCAAAATCCCGGAAACAAACGCGGAATTCCCTTCGTGACCTCCCGGTAGTCTGGTCGGCGGGCCACCATTCGCTTCTCCATCATCGGTATGCTGATGAACCAGAACAGCCAGACCATGGCCAGATAACCGGCCATGGTCCACCAATAGGTCGGATCGGCGGCCAGGCCGAAGAGGAACAGGCCGAGCCAGAAGGTGATCTCCCC
>JAGQXA010000187.1 GCA_020436865.1 Saprospiraceae bacterium
ATATTGGCCGGCACGCCGTTCACCGCATAGAAGAAAGGCACCAGCGATTGCGGATTCTGGCCAAAGTTCTCCAACTGAATGCTGATGGTCTCCTCCGAACCGAGGTTGCAATCCGCCAGTGTCGGCGAGATCAGGCCGCTGACGCCCACGTCGTTCAGCCAGATCGTGTGGATCGTGATCGGACCGAGGGTCTTGGCCTTTTCCCCGTCGTCGCACAGGAAGGACAGGTACACATCGTAATACGAGCCCTCGCTCAAGCCGGTGATCGTAGCCGAAGTACCGGTCGGGTTCAACACCGTGCCGGTGCCCAGCGTGAAGCCCAGCGGTCCGTACTCGAGCGTGTAGCTCCCCGGATCCGTGGCGGCTGACCAGACAAAGCTGGCGCTGGTGGCGTTGACATCGGTCACATCGAACGACAATGGACCTGAACAGGTCGGACAGGCGACGATGCTCAGGATCTGGCCCGTTTGTGGGAATGGTCCATCGGAATAGATCACGTTGCCGTCGGGATCGATGATGTTGAACGACACTTCGTTCTCGAACACGCCCGGATTATAGGTGAAGATCATCGGCAAGTTGGCAAACACATTGAGATTGAAGGTCGCCTCGAAGCCGGTCGTAAAGGTGTAGACCGTCGAAACCCCGTTGATCGTCACCGTAATATTGGCGTTGTTCCAGCCGTCGCCGAAGCTGTCGAACATCTCGATGGTGTAGGTACACGGATCGCCGACACTTTCCGGCTGCGTCTGGAAGGTCAGCGGGCCGGCCGGAGCGCTTAGCGAATCCTCTCCGCAGATCGCGTAGACGTAGACGTCGTAGTTCACACAAGGGTTGAGGCCCGACAGCGAAGCCGGCGGTCCGTCGACGATGCTCGTCAGGCCAAAGCCCAGCGGAAAACCGGCAGGCGCCCATTCCAACTGATACTGCTCGGCAGAAGGAAGCGGATCCCAGTCGATCACCGCCGAGTCTACTCCGATGAAAGTAGCGGTAATGCTGGACGCACTGGGCGCAGGGCAATCCGGACAGACCGCCAGTTCGTCATAAACGACGCCTGTCTGTGGGAATGGCCCATCCGAAAAAATGGGGTTCCCATCGGAGTTAAAGAGCGTATAGGTCACCTCATTCTCGAACACGCCGGAGAAGTATTCCAGCACGAGCGGCAGGCCGTCGAGTACGTCGAAGGAGAAAGAGGCCTGGTTGCCGGTGAAAAAGGTGTAGTTGGTGGTAATGCCGTTGATCGTCACATCCAGGGAGGCGCCATTCCACCCATCGCCGAACGAGTCTTCGAGCAGCAAGGTGTAGGTACAAACAGTGGGCGGATTGATAAAGCCGGTCATGAACTCGTAGGGACCGATCAGTGCGCTCAGATCGCCGCCGCCACAGTCGGCCTGGATGTACACATCGTACATGGTATTCTCGTCCAGCCCTTCGATCGTGAAGGAGGTGCCGGTCACCATAACGGTCGTACCCGTGCCCGGAGAGAATCCGGACGGGCCGTATTCGATGA
>JAGQXA010000883.1 GCA_020436865.1 Saprospiraceae bacterium
GGCACTTTGAACTGATCGGAAATGCCGATAGCTACGCCGCCCTTGGCCGTGCCGTCGAGTTTGGTCAGGGCCAGGGAGGTGACGTCGGTGGCTGCGGTGAACTGCGTGGCCTGTTCGATGGCGTTCTGACCGGTGGTGGCGTCGAGCACGAGCAAGACCTCGTGCGGTGCGCCGGGCAGGCACTTTTCGATCGAGCGCTTGATCTTCGAGAGCTCTTTCATGAGGTTGATCTTGGTGTGCAGGCGGCCCGCTGTATCGATGATAGCCACATCGAGCTGTTGATCGAGCGCGTATTGCACGGTCTCGTAGGCAACGGCGGCCGGGTCGGTCTGCATGCCTTTGCTGTAGAAATGGCAACCCACGCGATCCGCCCAGATCTTGAGTTGGTCGACGGCCGCGGCGCGAAAGGTATCGCCGGCGCCGAGCACGACCTTCTTGCCCTGCTGCTGGAACTGATAGGCCAGTTTGCCGATGGTGGTCGTCTTGCCGACGCCGTTCACGCCGACCACCAGCAGGATGTAAGGCTTGACGGCCGGGAGCGAGAAGTCTTCGACGTCGACGGTGTTGTTTTCCGCCAGCAGTCGCACGATCTCGTCGCGCAGGATCTCATTGAGCTCTTCCGTATTGAGGTACTTGTCGCGCGCGACGCGCTCTTCGATCCGTTCGATGATCTTGACCGTCGTTTCCAGCCCCACATCGGAGGAGATGAGCACCTGCTCGACTTCGTCGAGCACCTCGTCGTCGACGGTCGATTTGCCCACGATGGCCCGCGATAGCTTTCCGAAGAGGTTGGATTTCGTCTTTTCCAGGCCCTTGTCGAGATCGGCCTCCTTTTCCTTGTTGAAGAACTTCTTAAAAAAACTCATGTCAAACGGGTCTTGTGGGTTGTGAACTTAACGCAAAAAGGCTTTTCCGGAAAAGAAAAGCCTTTTTGCACATTCAATGCTTCAGTGGGCAATGATCGGATAAACCGTTATTTATTGTTGGCGAAAAATTCTTTCACCTGATCTTTGTGGACCATCATTTCTTTGTACGTGTATTTGCCCGTCTTCGGGTCTTTGATGCTCTTGATCACTTTGACGTGATCGCGGCCGGAACCGGCGTTAGCGGCCCGCTGGGCAACCCGTGCGTTCTTTGATACTTTAGCCATTGCAGTAAGTTTGAGTAGTTATCGTTAGTGAAGTTCAGATTCCTAAAGATAGGAAGTTTTCGTTTTGTCACCAACTTATTTGATCTCGCGGTGTACGGTCACTCGCTTGAGGATCGGGTTGTATTTCTTCAACTCCAAACGATCGGGAGTGTTCTTGCGGTTCTTCTGGGTGATATAGCGGGAGGTGCCGGGCATGCCCGACGTCTTGTGCTCCGTGCACTCCAGAATGATCTGCAAGCGGTTGCCTTTACTTTTCTTTGCCATGGTCGGTCTCTTTTTTCAGATCGAAATTACTTCGTCAGTTTCACGCCCGTGTCTACGCCCTTCTGTTCCAGCTTCTGCAGGTAGGCGTAAATGCCGTGCTTGTTGATCGAGCGCAGGGCATTCATGGATATCTTGAGCGTAACCCACTTCTCCAGTTCGGGAATGAAAAAGCGCTTCTTCTGCAGGTTCGGCAGAAAACGGCGGCGCGTCTTGCGGTTGGAGTGCGACACGTTGTTGCCCGCCACCGGGCGCTTACCCGTCAATTGACATACTTTGGACATCTCGATTCAATTTTTCTTCCGCCAACTCTCGCAGAGCCAGCGCACGATGAGTAGTGACCTCGGCAGGACTCGAACCTGCAACCTTCTGATCCGTAGTCAGATGCTCTATCCAATTAAGCTACGAGGCCAGTCTGTAAAAGAACGCTTTCGCGAAATGCGAGTGCAAAGATAAATCCTTTCGCAGTAATAGAAAAGTTTTTGTAAAAAAATAGTTCCCTGTAGTTGGGGGATTGGTTTACTGGTTAATTAGTTGATTGGGGAATTGGCCCCAATCTCCCAGCATCACTGCACCACAAACCCCTTGGCGATCGGCTTCTTCCCATTGTCGATCACGAGGTAGTACAGACCGCGCTCCAGGCCGAGCGTGGACAGTTGGAAGCGCTGTTGGGCAAAGGCGTCGGTAGGCTGCTCGTAGCGGGCCAATTCGCGACCCAGGGAGTCGTAGATGCGGAAGGTAAGCGGGCTCAGTTCCGGAGCGCCGTAGATCACTTGTAGCAGATCGCCGGTAGCGAGGGGGTTGGGGAAGAGGCGGATGAAGTCTTTCGTCTGCGTGTACTCGAGCAGCGGATCGTCGACCGCGAATTCCTGCTCCATGGCGTGCAGGTAGAGGATGCTGTGAAAGAGGTTGAGCCGCCCGCCGGTCTGCGTGATCCCTTGTAGGTCGTCAAGGGGCTCTACGCCGGCCAGGATCGCCGCTTTCACCAGGCGCGCGGCGGCGGCCGGGTCGGCTTTGGCCAGTGAGTCGAGGGCGGCATAGGGCAGGCTGTACAGCAGGGCGACCGAGCCGGCCACATGAGGGGTAGCGGCCGAGGTGCCGCCGAAACTTTGGTCGTAGGAGTTGTTGAGGCTCGTGGTAAAAGCGCCATCGTCGGCCGGTCCGCCGGGAGCTCCAAGGTCGATCGACTGAGCGCCGAAGCCCGAATTGAACACCCGCAGGTCGTTGCGGTCGGTATTGGTCACGGCAATGAGGTAGTCGGAGCCGCAAGTGGTCGGCACGTCGCCTTCCTCGTCGACGTCCCATTCGCCGTTGGCGGTAGCGCCGGCGCTCAGTACCCCGGCCTGGCCCAGCGGGTCGTAGACCGACTCCCAAAGGGGCAGTTCACCACAGAACACCTTGTCGATGCCGAGCGAGGTGTTGGTCACGACGACGAATGCGCCCTCGGCGCCCTGGGAGGCGTTGTAGCGCAGGCGTTGATCGAGGACGTATTCGTAGGCCTCGACGATCTCGCTGGTCTTTTTCGCCGTGAGGGTCAGGAGCCGGATGTTCCAGTTGATCCCGGCGATCCCCGTGTCGTTATTGCCTTGCCCGCCGATGATGCCGCTCACCGAGGTGCCGTGCGCCGAATTGGGGTGCAGAGGCGAGTTGTCGATGAAATTCCAGCCGTGGACATCGTCGACATAGCCGTTCTGGTCGTCGTCGACCCCGCTTTGTCCCTCGGCCTCTTCCCGGTTGATCCAGATGCGTTCGGCCAGGTCTTCGTGATCGAGGCTGTACCCGCTGTCGATGATGGCCACCACGATCTGATCGCCCGAGGGCGTGGCGCCGCCGGTGGTGATATCCCAGGCCTGCGGCGCCTGGATGGTCTCGAGCGGCCATTGGTCGCCGAGATAGGGATCGTTGGGTTCGGTGCTTCGGTTCGACACTTCGTAATCCCACTGCGCCGCCACAATGCCCGACCGGGCGCTCAACAACGCCGGCAGCTCGTCGGGCAGGCGGCGGTGGTCGGAGCTGCTCAGCAGGTGGATGTTCCGGCGCGCCGACAAGCGGCGCTGCGCTTGCAGCGACAGGTCCGACTGCTCGTTCCATTCCCGGCACCAGGTCGATATTTCCTGGCCATCCTCCAGCCAAACCAGCACGGCATCGGGCAGCCGTTCGGCGCCGGCGGGGCCCTGCGCCGAGCCATTGGCCAGGCAGCAGCCGAACAGCAGCAGGAAGGAAAGTTTGCGAAGGTAGTCGTTTACATAGCCCATGATCGTTGAATTTGGCTGCGCAAATTACGCAAATAGCGTCCGGCATGCAACAAGCGGCTGCCGTACCAGGAGAATAGCTCGCCGTCGACCAGCAGAATGACGGAATTCGGACAAATGTCCGCCAGTTCGGCCCGGTGCTTTTCCCGGAAGGGAAAGGGCTCGGAGGAGAGCAGCACGAGTTGCGGCTGCGCCTCCCGAAATTCGTCGGGGTCGACCTGCGGATAGCGTGGCTCCTTTCCAAAGACGTTCTGCAGGCCGGCTTGTTGCAGCATGGCGTCGATGAAGGTGCCGCCGCCGGCCACGAGGTAGGGGTCGCGCCAGATGAGGTAGGCGGTGCGTAAAGGGGCGAGAGTGCGAGGGGGCAGGGGGGCGAATTCGGTGCGTATCCGATCGATCAGTACTTCGGCCTGTTCCTTCCGGTCGCAGAGGATG
The DNA here is from genome assembly GCA_020436865.1 of Saprospiraceae bacterium. GTDB lineage: Bacteria > Bacteroidota > Bacteroidia > Chitinophagales > Saprospiraceae > JAGQXA01. The sequence goes on from JAGQXA010000883.1 coordinate 4,099, forward strand.
CCGACCCGGCCGATCATGTCGAGGGCGGCCTCCAGATCGGGTACATCGCTGACCCAAACGGGATAGTCGCGCATCAGGTCTTCGATCTGTTCGCGCTCGTTTTCCTCCTTATTGGCGATGATGAGATCGGGTCGCAAGGCGTCGATGCGGTCGCGGTGCACTTTCTTGGTGCCGCCTACCCGCGGCTTGCGCCGGAACTGCGCTTCCGGTCGCACGCAGAATTTGGTGATGCCCACCACTTCTTCGTCAAGCCCCAGATCGAACAACAACTCCGTCTGTGAAGGCACGAGCGATACGATCCGCCGTGGTGCGGCAGGTAGCTGGATGGTGCGGCCGAGCATGTCGGTGTGGAGCATTTGGATATTGGATGTTGGTCCGAATGGCATTCGGACATTTCTGCTTGGCGGGATGCTGGATACTGGATGCTTACACCTCGGCTTCTGCCAACATCCAACCTCAATGCTCCCCTTTAAACGCCTTTTCACCGGCTTCGATGGCCAGTTCCAGA
>JAGQXA010000884.1 GCA_020436865.1 Saprospiraceae bacterium
CGGTGCCGGCTAGCTCCGCTCCTTTCGCCAGGGCGATCTTGGCTTCGCGCGACAGAGCGCCGTACGACATGTCGGATACGAACAGCGGGATCTGCAGCACCAGGGGTTTGCGGGCCCTCGGACCGATTGCCACTTTGGTGGAAACGGGCTCGTCGTCGAGCAGGGGCCGCCGAGCCAGTTGGGCCGGCAGGAATTGCAGTTGATCCCACTTGGGCAGGGTGTTGCGGTCGACCCCCATGGCTTCGGCCGGACCGTGATGGCCGACCTTCGACAGGCCATGGCGGGCAAGTTCCTGGATCTGCCGGGTGTAGGGCTCCGTGTCTTCCGGATGGGTGTCGGCGTAAGCGCCCAGGTATTGTCCGCGCTGGAAGGGCTGTGGATGCAACTCCTCAAAGGCCACGATTTCTGCCCGGTCGACAAATACGCCGCCTTTGTGCACGGCCGCCTTGAAAGCATGCAGTTGCTCTTCGTTGTTGTACTCGCTCACGCCGGTATCGATGCGGTAATCCCAATGGTGTACCCCGCAAATGAGGTTGTCGCGATCGTCTACGAAGCCGTCGGCCAGCAAGGCGCCGCGGTGCAGGCAACGTCCGTACAAAACGGAGATCCGATCGCCGAAGCGGATGAGCACGAGGTCGGTGTTTTCGACCAGCGCATGCGCCGGTTGGCGGTCTTCCAATTCTTCCCACTCCGCGATCCGAACGGCCTCGCTCAGCTCGGAGTAAACTACATGATGCTTTTCGGTAGACATGCTTCGATGGTTTTTGGTGAACAAGAATGCCAACAGTACTCGATTAGCCCCTGGGCCCCCACTGCTTCATTCGCCCGGCGGCGACAGGAACACCCCCACCTTGAACAGGGGCGAGGGCGTCGGTTCCACCTCGAATGAAGGCGTTTCGAGCGATTTAGCTTCGAAGTCGGTGCTGAAATTGAGCTGGTAGCCTGCCTGCAGGTCCAGCCAGATCCAGGGCGCCAGCCAGCGCTCCCATTTGAGGTTGAGCACCATTTCAGAATGGTTTATGGCGTAGTCGTAGTCGGTCAGAGGCGATCGATCGATCGCGATGCGATAGCTTTGGCTGTCGTATTCGAAGCCGGTCAAAAGGATGTCTTTGTCGCTCAGATTAAAGCGCACAAAGATATAGGCCGGAATGACCGCCTCGACGCCCCAGCGGTGGTTGAAATTGCGGTTGTAGAATACGAAGGGCAGCGGACTGGCCCGGCGGAAGCTCTGCGAGTACCAGATCCCAAAGCCCCATTCGAAGTCTTCGGTGCGCTTGAAACCCAGCGACAGTAAGGCATTGTAGATGGAGTACTCCTTCCCGAAGTCCATGATGGTCGGATAGTCGCCGTTGGCCGAGTATCGAAATCGTCCGGCCAGGTAAGCGGTCTCCCCGAAGGGCTTGGTCAGGATCACGCTGAAGGAATTGCTCCGTAGAGAATGCCCGTCGAGATCCTCGAAAACATCCTGGAAGTCAGTGCCGATCTGGCCGAACCGATAGGCTTCCTTCTCATAGTTGTAGCCGATCAATAGCTTGAAGGCGTCGCGGTTGATCACCGGCACCCGCAGCTTGAAGATGAAATGGCTGAGGCGGTCGAAGCTGCTGTATGGCTCCGAGAACTCTCCTTTCTCCGGCTCGAAGGTGCTCGGACCGCTCAGGGCATACGAGAGCTCGAGGCCGCGCGAACGCGACTTGAAGCGCACGCCCGGCTGACAGAAGCAGCGCAGGGCGAGCTGGTCGGGGTTGACGTCTTCCGGGAAGAAATCGGGCTTGGTTTGAGCGGTCAGCGGAAGCCCAGGCAGTACGACCAGTAGAAGGGCGGCAAGGAGTGTTTTGCAGTGCATGGCAGCGTAACATTGGAATGCTCCAAGATAGGATATTTTGGAAAGGCTCCGGAACTGCCGCTGAAAAATCTCATGCAGGATCCTTCCAACCGACCATCTCCAGGCACTCGAGCAGAGCGCCGACCGACCAGGCTTGCTGCACGGCGCCCCGGCCGGGCCCCGGCTCGCCTCCGTCGAAGATCTCCGACACGGCGCACAAGGCATCGGCTTCGTAGAAGTGGCTGCGGAGTTTGCGCAGGCTCCGCAATAGCCGCTGCCGGAATTCAGGCGTATCGCCGTGCACATGCCGGTAGGCCTTCCAATATTCGCTGAGCAGAAACACCCACACGGTGCCCTGATGGTAGGCCACGTCTCGCGTCCAGGCGTCGCCCCCGTACTGTCCCTCGAAGTCGGGATCGTCGGGCGAAAGGGTCCGTAGGCCGTACTCGGTGAGCAATTGTCGTTCGACCACCGCCAGCAGGCGCGCGCCGTCGAGCGGGTTCAGCAGCGGGAATGGCAGACTAAGCGCGTAGAGCTGATTCGGACGGATACGGGCGTCGACGGCGCCTTCGAGCGGCGCTACGTCGTTCAGATATCCTTCTTCCTTCCGCCAGAAACGCAGGCGGAAATACTGCTCGAAGGTCAGGCGGTATCGCCGGCAGGCATCGAGGGTCTTAGTCTGCGGCACGGGCAGGGTCTCGCAGATCCACTCAAAGATGCGCAGGGCATTGTACCACAGTGCATTGATCTCGACCGGACAGCCGTGGCGGGGCGTCACGACCTCGTCGCCCACGCGCACGTCCA
>JAGQXA010000020.1 GCA_020436865.1 Saprospiraceae bacterium
GCAAAACGCTTCAATTCATCGGAAACAGGTCGAAGCGTCGAATATTCCGAGCGCTTGTGGTTGTAGGAAATGATATGTCCAGACCGTTTTGGATAAGAGAACGACATCTTCCCCGACGGATTTACCTTCCCGCTGACAATCTCGGCAATCGCCTGCGCGCCGTATACCCCGGGCAGTCCGGCGAACAATACCGCTTCGACCTCCTCGAACACCTCCGGGATCAGCCTTGGCCGCCCTTCGGTCAGGATCAGTACGACCGGCTTGCCGGTAGCGATTGCCTCCAGGATCAAGCGAGTCTGGCCGGGATCTAGATGAAGATCGTCGATAGTGCCTTGAGTTTCGGCATAGGCCCGATCTTCACCGGTAGCGATCACGATCAGATCGACGTCGGCTGCTGCTTCGCGGAGGGGCCGATCTTCCTGAAAAGCGATCTTTTCCGGGCCGAACTCTGCCAGGAAGGCATCTTTGATAGTCGGCATGTCCTCTGGAAACCAGCGGTCGCCATCGGCGGCAAAGCGGTAAGTCCACCCGCCGCAGAGCGCCACTTTGCTATCGTGGGTGAAGCCGGTGAGTAAGATCTTCTCGTCGCGGATCGGCAGGACCTTCTCTTCGTCGTTCTTGATCAACACCATGGATTCCCGTGCGGCGTTCAGCGCGAGTTCGACCGTGGCCGGGCTGTTGATCCGTTCCAGTCGATCGTTGCGGGGCATGACCTGATCGAAAAGGCCGAGCTTTAGTTTTACCCAAAGTATGCGCCGCACCGATTCGTCGATACGCGATTCGGGGATGCGGCCTTCCAAGACCAGTTCCCGGAGGTAGCTGCAAAAACTCGTGCTCAGCGGCGCCATAGACATATCCACTCCCGCCATGATGGCCTGATAGGTCGCCTCTTTTTCATTTTCGGCCACGAAGTGCATTTGTTCGAGTGCGATGATGTCGAGCCAGTCGGTGAGGGCGATGCCCCGAAACCCCAGTTCGTCGCGCAAAAGCCCGGTCAGCAGTTCGCGCGAAGCATGTACCGGGATCCCATTGATTTCGCCGCTGTTGATCATGATCGTCAGCGCCCCCGCTTCGATGGCCTCGCGGAACGGGGGCAGGAAAAACTCGCGCAGCGCCTGCTCGGGTATTTCGGCCGGCGAGCGGTCCCAGCCCGATCTCGGATCGGAATAGCCCAGGAAGTGCTTGGCACAAGCAGCGGTGCGATAAGGTTCGGTTGCAGAAGGGTCTTGTATCCCGTTCACCGCCGCCACGCCCATTTTGCCGATTAGGTGAGGATCTTCCCCATAGGTTTCGTAGAAGCGCCCCCAGGTCTTGGCTTTCCCGAGCCCTAGTACCGGAGCGAAAAGCCAATTGTGGCCCAGGTCGGCAGTTTCCAGCGCGGCCGTTCGGGCTGCCTGGAAGGCGTGAACGGTGTCGAAACTGCAACCGATGTTGAGATTATGCGGAAAGATCGTGCCATTTTTCAGGTAGCTGGCTCCATGCACGTGGTCGATCCCATAGAGGATGGGAATATCCGAGTATTGGGCGTTCAGGCTTTGGATGGTGCTGGTCACGTAGTACCAGTTTTCCGGGCTAACGGCCCTCCCGTTGAGGAAGGACCCGATATGCCAGTCGCGAAGGAACCGGACCAACTTTACGGTATCGATCACGTAATGTGTGACGTTTGCGTAGTCTTCCAGAATACTATCCTGAACGATCGTGGTAATATTGAGCTGGGTCATCTGACCGATCTTCTCTTCCAGGGTCATCCGGGAGAGGAGTCTGTCGATCGTGCCATCGAGATCTTCCTGGGCATTAAGGCGGCAGGCCGCGAGGATCAGCAGTCCGATCAGCAAGAGTTCTTTCTTCATGGTACAGGCCGTTTGAGCGAAGCCCAAGCTACGAATTTTGGGTCCAATGCGCCTACTGATCGGATCAGTATACTGATCGGATCACTTAATTCGAAAATTCCGGGCAAACGACCACTGACAGTTTTGCGAAAAACCGGACAGGCAGTTTAACTACCTTTCTCCAAATTTTTCCAAAACACCTTTGATTATCAACGAAATAAAAAAGCCCGAAATGCTCTTGCATTTCGGGCCGTGAAAGATCTCTGGGCAGAATTTCCGGCGAGCTATCGCACGACGAACACCTTCACCGTCTGGCCGGAGTTCTCCGTACGGGCCTGGATGAGGTACAGCCCGCTCTCATAGTTGCTGGCATCCCAGTCGAAGCGGTAGATACCGGGGGCCAACAGGCCGTCGGTCAGCACCTCACGGGTGCGACCAAAGGCGTCGAGCACGGTTATTTGCACGAACTTCTCTTCGGGCAGGTCGAATTCTACCGTCGCTATGAAGGAAGCCGGATTCGGGTAACAGTGCAAATGCTCTCTCCCCGAAGCCAGGTCTGGTGGATCGGGCTGCAAGACTTGTTCATTCGGCGGATCATCCAGATACTCGTCTTCACCGGCCGTCAGCTCTTCGGCCGGATCGGGAGCAAAGTTGTCGTCAGTATCGCAGGGCAAAATAAGCGCCCAGAAGTCGGAACCCCGTTCAGCGGTAAATCCCTGATCGGGCATCGCGCCAACCTGCAGCACGATCGTCTCACCCGATTGATAGATCACCTTACTGCCGTCGGCCACCGTACCGTCGGAGGTGATCAGATCCTGAGCGATGTAAATCCCCGAGGCTACCATACCCGTTAGATCGAGAGTGGGTGGGCAGTCGGCTAACAACGAGAAGTAATCGGTGGTGTACATCCCTCGCCCGTGAGTAGCCGCTGCCACTACATGGTCGGTCGATCGATATCGCAGCATGTCGATCCGTACGTTCGCCAGCCCGAAGTTGTTTGTCGGATTCCACCGGGTATCGGCGCCATCGAGTTGAGAGGTCGACCACACGCCTACCTCCGTGGCGATCAGCGCCTGGGTGGAGTCGAACGGATGGAACATCACCCAGCGCACCGGAATGTCGACAGGGGCGAAGTCGCCTTCGACGTCCACCCAGGTGGCTCCGCCATCCGTGGTTTCAAAAATACTGACCACCCCATAGTTGGAGTACGAGATCAGCAGGTGGTTGTCGTTGTTGGCGTCGACCGCCACGGAAGAGAGATAATTTCCGGAGGGTGCGTTGAGGTTGGTCGCCGTAATGCCCCCATTCTGATCGGCATTATCGATCATAAACAGGCCGCCGGAGTTGAGGCCCATGAACACTCGGTCGGGTGTGACCTTCGAAATGGCAAAGGCGCTCACCCGGCTGTTTCCAAAGGCGCTCACCGTTTCAAAGGTCAGGTTATTGCCGCCTCCCACGTCGGTAACCCGACCGAACATGTCGATGGTATCGGCCACGTACAGCACATTGCTATCGGCATCGTACTCGGCAGGGGCAATGAAGCGGCGGTACGGGTCGCTCACATAAGGAACGATCGTAGCGCCAAAGTTCGCGCCGTCGGTCGCCAGCCGGAAGACGCCGTACTGGGTCGAGGCAATTTGAATGGCTGGATTGTCATCATCGATGAAACACCAGCCTCCATCGGCTCCGACCGGCTGAGTGGTGGTGCTCAAACCCGGATTGGAGAAGCGCTGCGTACCGTTGTCCTGGGTGCCGCCGAGGATCACGTCGGGCAGCGTCGGATGCATGGCGCAGGCATAGAACTGGGTGACGTTATAACCGTTGTTGCGATCCATAGGGGTTGGCACAGCAGCCGAGCCATCAGTGATTCGGTACACACCGCCGTCGTTGCCCAGTACCATTTCGTCGGAACTGCCCTGGCGATATACGATCGCGTGATGGTCGGAGTGAATTCCGGGAACGGCCGTCCAACTCGCACCGCCGTCATTGGAAACCGAGAGGTTTACCCCGCCGGCCCATAGGCGACTTGCGTTATTCGGATCGACGGCGAGGATGAGGTCATACCAGGCCTGCTTGCCGAAGCTGCCCGGACATGTGGCCGCATTCCACATCGCGCCCGAATTGGTCGTGCCGAACACCGCCAGACAGTTGCCGCTGGTAGCATTCGCCGTATCCTGATAGATGACGTAAACCGTGGCGGCATTGTTGGGAGCGCAGGCCAGCTCGATGCGGCCGTAGCCGGACGTCGGCAAGCCCGTATTGACCGGATTCCAGGTCATCCCATTGTCGGTCGAGCGATACACGCCGTCGAAGTAGACGCCCGCGTACAGGTCACCGTTGGCGGCGATCTCGACGTCGGAAACAAAGTTGCCGTTGGCGAACAAGCCCTGTGCCAGGATCGGCGGCCAGGTATTGTTCAACGGATTGAACTGCCGTAGCCCGCCGTTTGTGGCCGCCAGAACGGTGCCGTCGGCCAGTACCACGATCTTGTTCACGCAGGCGTTAATCGGTGGCATGCGCTCCCAGTTTTCGCCCCCGTCGATTGAACTCCAAACGCCCAGACTTGGTCCGACCACCGCGTCGAAATTGCCCCAGCACTCGCCGGTTCCGAAGTACATGTTGTCGGCGTTCATGGGGTCCTGTGCAATGGTAGAGATGGCCAGATTATCGAAAAAGTCGTCGATGTTCCGCCAATTCGGATTGCCGGCATCGATATTCTCGGTAACCCACAGGCCGCCGTCGACTCCGGCGGCCCAAACGGTCAGGCCGGTCGGGTCGTTGGCGTCGATCAACAGCCCGCGCGTACGACCGCCCACATTTGTCGGTCCCCGTTCTTCCCAGAAGATCGGCAACGCGTGGGCGTCCTTCTGCAAGCGTCGCATTTCGGCGATCTGAAGGGCTTCGAGCAGTCGTTCGACGGGAATCGTGTTGGTCTTCGGATCGTGGGTCATCTCGTATTCCATTTCGTAGCGCCCAAGGATGGTTTGCTCGAGCGCTTCCCGTTCTTCTTCGTTCGGTTCTAATTCAGTATGGTTCAGCCAGTACAGGCTTGCTATGGCGAGCAGCAATCCTGCCGGCAGAAGTATGGATCGGAAGTTGGTATTAGTCCACATAGTCGATATTTTTTTAGGTGAACTAATCTTATTCTCTTTCTTTGAGCCGCTCCACTTCTGCCTTCAGCTGGGCATTTTCCAGTTGCAAAGCCTGCAGGTCTTTGTTCAGTTGGATGACGTAAAGAAATAGTTCTTCGATCTTGACTTGCTGGTCGACCGCATTGTGGCCGAGTTCCAGGCCTTGTGCCTCCACCTGTGCGGTCGACGGCATTTCGGGCAACCGGCCATGCTGCTGAATATGTGCTTCCACTTCCTTCAGATCGCGCAGCGGATATTCAGGTGCAAAAACGAAGTCGGCCCAGCCGGTCCGCACCCTTACTTCTTCGGTCAGCACCCCGCCGGCTGCATAGAGCGTGTATGCCGAAATGTCGATCCCTCCGGCATCGTCGGGCGTTTCGATCGTTCCGATGGCCAGTTTGCCTTCGGGTTTCAGCACCATCAATGTGTCGAGGTCGACTGAGGCGTCGGTACCTCCCTGGAAATATAGATGCCCTTCGTCGCCGACGGCCAGTTCCATGTAATCGGAACCGCGCTCAAAGAGGAAGGCCGGCCGGTCGGCATTGCTGACGGTCAGCAGGCGCTGCGGATCGGTCGTGCCGAGGCCGAGGCTCCCCTCGCCCGTGAGCACCATGTGGTCCGTGAGGCCCGGGCCCGTATCGTCGGCGCCCCCGCGGAAAAGCAGGTTTCCGGAATCGTTGTAGATCTCATAATCGTCGGCCGCATCGCTCTCGAGCCGGAAGACGGGCGACTCATCGGAGATCGTGAGCAATTGGTCGGGCGTATTGGTGCCCAGCCCCAGCCGCCCGATGGCCGTCAGCACCATGTAGTCGGTCAGCCCCGGGCCGTGGTCGTCGGCGCCCCCGCGGAAAAATAGTCCGCCGTCGGGTCCGCCGTACAGCTCGTAGTCCATGGCGTTCAGTCCGTTCTTTTCCCAGCGCACGACCGGGGTTTCATCGGAAACGGTGAAGAGTTCGGACGGATCGAAGGTGTTGACGCCCACATTGCCTTCATGAGCTACGGTCATCCGCATCACAGGCCAGGGGGTGCCGGTCATAAAGATCAGATTGCCCGGCACCGTATTGTTACCGACGGGGCCCGACACATAGGTTCGGATCTTCGCGGCGGGGTGATAGTAGCCATCGAGCACGAACCCCTGGAAACGCAAGTCGCCGATCGTATCGCCTTCGATCACGGCGGCGTTCTGCTGCAGGATGGGGTCCCAGCTATTGTTCTTATTGATGTCGAGAGCCGGGTACTGCCCGACAGAGCCTTGGCCATAGGCCAGTTGCATCACCGGGATCAAGGCAAGTAGCAGGAAGAGCTTTTTCATAAGTAAAAGGTTATGGGAGGTTAAGTAATAGGCCAACGGAGACGGCCCCTTGCCGCCGGGCAAGAGGCACAAAAGGATTCTGTCTGAAATGTTTGGGTTAGCGGATCAGAGGGCAGGCTCGAACTTCGGAGTATTCGGTATCGTAGGGGTCAATGACAGACGAAAAAGGTTGTCTGCCGCGGTAACTGTTGAAAATCAACCCCCTAAATATAATCTTCTTGCTCGCGAAAAACCAGTCCCGGAACAGAATATTTGGCAGCCGCCCGACAAAGTCAATCCCGAATCCGCCCCCGAACCCCTAGTGATCGGATCAGTATAGTCATCGGATCACTTAATTCGAAAATTTTGGGCAGACCACCACTGACAGTTTGCGCGAAAATTGGACAGGCAGTTTCTCCCGAAAAATGCGAAATCGGCAAAAAGGCATTTGATTGTCAAGCAGTCACAAAAACAGCCTTAGGATTCATCTCAGGAACCGAATGACCTCTGCCAGATCGATAGGAACGGCCGCGTTCAACACCAACCAGTCGTGGCCCTCTACGGCCGGGCGACCGTACTTGCAGTAACTGTTCCAGATGTGATCGACGTACCAGGTCGGCTCCATCCCCCAACGGCGGTCGGAGGCCTTCCGCTCCCGAAAAGTAGCCTCGTCGATATCCAAGAAGATCTTCTTGTCGTACAATTCATCGACCGCCGGGTCGGCAAAGGCGAGCAAACCCTCCACCAGCACGACCCGAAACTGCAGCAGGCGCTCCTCGATCGCCTGGCGCAGTTTCCTGAAATCGATGGAAGCCGGGCACTCCCAGTCCACCAGGTCGTTGATCCGGGGGATCTGTTCGATAGGAAAAACGAACTCATCCTGGTGAAGAATGGTCGTCGGCTTACCTTCTTGTTGAAAATATTGCTTTAGACGTTCGGCCAGAGTGGTCTTCCCAGCTCGACTGGCCCCGCCGATGCCAATTACCATTCTTTCCTTATTTTGTTCTCGCATATCGAATCAAAATTAGGATGGACATCTCATTTCTACAAGTGATCGAGTTCATTGCCGTGGTAAGCGGCATCACGCACGTCTATTTGCTGACCCGGGAAAAGGTCATCGCCTGGCCGTTCGGATTGCTCAGCGTCAGTCTGTACATCTACATCTTCGGCGTGTCGCATCTGTACTCCGACGCCATTTTACATGTCGTTTATGTGGTGCTCAATATTTACGGCTGGTGGAATTGGTCGAGAAGGGATCCGCTGGCGCCGGCATTACCGGTCAGCCGCTTCGGCCCCACCGAGCGCTGGGGCTATCCACTACTGATCGGACTGGGGTTCGTGGTCTGGGGTTATCTCATGGCCAACAACACCAATGCCGACTTTCCCTATGGCGACGCCTTCACCACGGTAGCCAGCCTGGTCGCCCAATTCCTGCTGGCCCGCAAGAAGCTGGAAAACTGGATCATCTGGATCGTGGTCGACCTGGTCGCCATCGTGATCTACTCCTTGAAAGGCCTATACCTCACGACTTTTCTGTATGGCGTATATCTTCTCCTAAGTGCGAAGGGATTGTACGACTGGCGACGGTCGTACCTACAAGAAAGCCCTGGGCACTGATCGCACCCAGGGCTTCCGTTCCTGCATAGTGCCTGTTTATTTGCCGCCGGTATAGGTAGCAAAGGCGTCGACCGAACCCACTTCGCGCAGGTTGATCGTCACCACGTCATTGGCAAAACTGCCGTCGCCTTCCAGATTGAACACGTCGTAGGTGAAGGAAGGAATGGTGAAGCTGGTCTCGTCGTCCATATCGGCCGTGAACTGCAGGCTCACCAGGCCGGGGATCAATTCCATCAGAACATTGATCTTGGTATTGGAGGCTCTCGTGATGGTGGTTTCCACATCGGAAATGGTCACAGACGAGCTGCCGTCGAACTCGACATAGTCCCCCAGATAATCGCCGACTACCTGAACGGTCAGATCGTCGCCCCCCGTTCCTTCCTTGTCGCAGGCGGCAAAGGAAATAGCTAGCACGCTTGCTGCCAAAAAAAGCATCTTTCTCATGAATTACAGTTTTAAGAGTTTCCAAATTGCCGCACAATTTAGTCAGTTTTGTCGGTTATTTCCCCTCCGCCAAATTTTCTAACTTAGCCGGCCAAAATCCTTTTCTCCATGCCTACCACTATTGTTTCGTATAACGTCAACGGGATCCGCGCAGCCCTGAACAAAGGCCTCGCCGAGTGGCTGCATAATCAGCAGATCGATATCCTTTGCGTACAGGAGACCAAGGCCCTGCGCGAACAGGTCGACCTCGATGCACTACAGACCATGGGATACCGCTCCTTCTGGCACTCGGCCGAAAAAAAGGGATACAGCGGGGTGGCCACTTTTTCCCGACGCGAACCCGACCGGGTGGTCGAAGGCTGCGGCATAGAAGCCTATGATCGCGAAGGGCGCATTCTGCGAACCGATTTCGGCGATTGGACGCTTCTCAATTGCTACTTCCCGTCGGGTACGACCGGCGACGTACGACAGGCCGTGAAAATGGAGTTTCTCGATGATTTTTTCCGCTGGGCGCACGAACTGAAGAAAGAACGACCGAAACTCATCGTCGTCGGCGATTACAACATCGCGCATACTGAGATCGACATCCACGACCCGGTACGCAATAAGACCTCCTCGGGCTTTCTGCCCGAAGAACGGGAGTGGATGAGCAAGTGGTTCGCCAACGGGTTTACCGATGCGTTCCGCTTCAAACATCCGGAAAAAATAGAGTACAGCTGGTGGAGTTTTCGCGCCAATGCCCGCGCCAATAACAAGGGGTGGCGGATCGACTATCAATCGGTGACCGACAACATCCGCGATCGGATCGTCGATGCCGGACAGTGGAACGAAGCCGTGCATTCCGACCACTGCCCTGTTTGGATGAAGATAGATCTATAGCGATCGGAACGCTTGGAGCGTTCCGATCGCTAAGTGCTCACTGGTTGATCTGCTGTAACAACTGCTCGGTCGACGAGTAGTCTTCTCCCGCCGCCTTTCCCAATTCGATGGCCTTTTCGGCCCATTTCCGAGCCTTTTTGGTCTGACCCAAACGGTACAACAAGGCCGCCAATGTATCGGTATTGTAGTAATTGGTGTCGAGCTCGACCGAGCGTTCCGCCCATTTCACGGCTTTCTTCAACTGAGCCTTGTCGTCGACGGTCTGGAAGAAACTCCAGGCAACCTGATTGAGCAGCATCCAATCGTCGCTGGGGTACCGGTCGAGGTAGTCCACCGTCGCCGCTGCATATTGCTCCACCTTGCCGGCCTGATCGTAATAGATCATTTTGAACTCGGCCGTCATCTGACCGGCTTCTTCCGGAAAGGCCTTGGCCAGCAAAGCTTGCGTACTTGTAAAGACCTCGCTTTCCGGCAGCCCAATCGCCTCGCGAAAGACCAGCCCTTTGTACTTGTCGACCACATACTGCTCGTCGAATGCCGCCGAAAAGGCCGGCAGGTTTTCTGCAAAATACTCGAACTGGTGGGAATGCACATCGCTCGTACTGCGCAGGATCATGAGCATGTTCTCCTCCGTGCTCCAGTCGTCTTGTGTCTCCAGGTACACACGGCCAATGTCTTCGGCCTTATCGTCCATGGCATCGAAAGCGGCATTGGCGTATTTCCGCAAAAAATCGGGATCGCGTTCGCCTTTCATGTAGCGCCGTTCGAGGCTGCCCAAGCTCTTGTCGGGATCCATGGCATCGGCCCCCAACTGCAGGAAATCGTCGGCGCCGTGGTAACCCACCGCCCGATGCACCAGATTGCCGTCGCTGTCGATGAACAACAAGGTCGGATAGGCCTGCACCTGGTAGCTCATCGCCAAACCTGGCCCCTCGCCTTTTTCCATGTCCATTTTGACATTGATGAAGTGCTCGTTAAAAAAGGCGCCGACCTGCCCGTCCGGAAAGACCTCGCGCGACATCATCTTGCACGGCCCGCACCATTCCGCGTAGGCGTCCATAAAAATGAGCTTGTCTTCCTCGGCGGCCCGCTTGAGCGTCTGCTCCCAGGAATCTTTGGTAAACTCAACTCCGCCCTGGCCATACGCAGAACTGGCGAGCAGGACGAAGAAAAAGCAACAGATCAGGAAATTCTTCATGTTGGATCTTTAGTCAGGATCATTTGGATGATTTGCCGGAATCGGCCTTGCGCAAGGCGCTTTCTCCCAGCTTCAGAAACGGATCGTTCTGATGGTAGCCCAGCGCCTGGTGTACCACCTTCCCGTTGCCATCAATGAACAGCAGGGTTGGGTAGGCCCGGACCCGGTAATTTCTGGAAAAAACAGGGCCCTCGCCCTTCTCGGCATTCATCTTGTAGTTGATGAAATGTTCGTTAAAGAAGGCGCCGACTTCGCTGGCGGGAAATACGTTGCGCGACATCATCTTGCACGGTCCGCACCAATCGGTGTACACGTCGACGAAGATGAGTTTGTTTTGTTCGGCGGCTTGTCGCAGCACCTCCTCCCAAGAGCCTTCGGCAAATTGAATGCCTCCATCCTGGGCAAATGCGGTCATGCTCGTTAGTAGGAGAAAGCTGCAACAGATCAACAGATTCTTCATGTTTGGAAAGTAATTAGCAGTGAAAAAAGTAGCTCCTAAGGCCTTATAAGGCCTTAGGCCCGGATGAACTCGATCAGGTCTTCCACCATGCGGGCGGCGCCCGGACCGATATCCCTGGCAATCTCTAACGACTTTTCGGCGGCTTTGAGTGCCTCCGATTTCTTGCCGTTGCTCAGCAAGATGCGGGCGTAGGTGTAGTATTGGGTGTAACTACCTCCCTTTTTCGTAGCGGTTTCTGCGATCTTTTCCGCCTCCTTCATGCACTTTTCGTCTTTTGGAAAATGCTTTTCGATGTTCCGGGCCAGTCCGTGCAACTCATCGGCATCGTCCTTTGCCACTTTCTTGGCGTAGGTCTTACAGGCCTCGAGATATTCATCGGGCTCTCCGGCGGCGAGAAAAAAGGCCATGTCCGATTGCAGGTTGAAAGCCTCCGCCCTTTCGGGGTAATGGGCCTCCATCTCGTGCTTGGCCTGTTCCAGCAGTTCCGGACTTTGGAATTCGATGGCGCGGTCGACCGTATTCTCGCAGGCCCACTCGATCCGGTCGAGGACAGCCTGTCTGCCCTCCAGTTGTTCGATCGGCTTGCGGTATTCGATCAGGAGAGAAAAGATGCGGGAGTCGGCGGCCGTGGTCGCTTCCAGGATGAAACGCAGATTCTGCTCGGTCGAAAGGTCGTCTTGCGACCGCAGATAGTCGTTGGCGATCTTCAAACTCGATTTGCCGGCCTGATTGAGCGCCTTCACGTAGTTGTACACCAGCACCGGATCGCGATCGCCTTCGTCATAAGCCTTGGCAAATACCTCGCTGCGATCGACCTTTCCCAGGGCCTGACGACCTAGAGCGATGAAATCCTCGACGTTACGGGCGCCCTTCACTTGCAGGACCACATCGCCGGTGTAGTCGATGTAGAAGAGGGTCGGGAAGGCGGCTACCGGATATTTCTGCCGGAAGGTCAGCCCCTCTCCTCGTTCCATGTCCATCTTTACATTGATGAAATTCTGGTTGTAGAATTCCCCGACCCGTTCATGCGTGAACACATTGGCCGCCATGCGTTTGCACGGCCCGCACCAGATCGCGTACGCGTCGACGAAGATGACCTTCTCCTGCTGTTTGGCCTCCAGAAGGGCTTCCTCCCAACTGCCTTCGAAAAATTCGATTCCCTGACCCGCCAGGCCGCTTGCGGCCGACAGTAAAATGGCACAGATCGCAAGTATATTCTTCATGTGTTGAACGTTCTTTTGCCTGCCAAGATACTAAGAATAACGCCGTTGCGCTGCTCCGCCAAAGCGGGGAGCGTGGCTCGTCATCCATTTTAACGTTTTGCTAACGATTCGGGGGTCCTGCATCTATTCCTGGCCTCGCTGCTCGAACTCGCGCACCAGTTCTTCGGGCGACTTATCGAGCACCGACAACAGCTGCCGGGCCTGCTCGGCAAATGGATGATCCGGATATTTTTCCAGGAAGTTCCGGTAATAGCGGCCGGCCTGATAGGCGTCGCGCAGGTGATTGTCGTAGGTGAACCCCTGGAGGAACAAAGCCTCCGGAGCCCTCGGGTGATCTTCGTAGGTGCGCCACATGTCGCCCCACAATTTGATCGCCTTCCCGTACTCGCCGGCGCCTCGGGCCACATCGGCCGCTTTGAACAGATAGATCGGACTTAAGGAGTCGGCTGGATAGTTCGTCGCGTAGGTGGCGCTCTTCTCCAAGAGTTGCAGTGCCGCTTCGCGGTCCTTCCGTACATCGACGGCCTCGATCAACTGCTTTTCCAAGGCTTCGATCTCCTGTTGTAATTGCGTCCGTTCACGATCCTCCTCAGGTTGTCCGGATGTCTGACAGCCAGCCAGCAAAATGAGTAGCGCACAGAAATACGTTCCTTTCTTCATAGCTTCCTTTTCTGCAAGAATACGCGTTTTGTCAAAAATATCTCATGGCGGGGCAACCGAAAACCGGAGCCGAACGCAACCCGACAATGGCGACCTGATCGATCTTCGCAAGCTGATTCCTGAAAGACCGGTTAGGTGGCGGTCATCCGACTTGTGTTGGAGGAGAATAGGATTTCTATGACAAGACGGCGGCAGGAGCGGTTCGCCCGCAATCTTATCAAGGCTCCTGTACCAGGCTCAGAATGCTGCGGGGCGCCAGGCAAAGGGTCTCCAATTCGTAGTGATTACCCTTGAAGACATTGAAATCGACATCGCCGTACACGCCAGGGATCCGGCCGCGGTTGCCGTACTGCCAGAAGTCCCACTCCTTGCCAGTGGCCAGTTTGGGCTGGCGATAGTTGTAGCGGGCGATCCACAACGGATATTCCTCGAAGTGCCCGGCCAGATATTGGTGGTAGAATTTTGTGTTGGTGTAGATGATCGGCTTGACGTTGTACTTGATCTCGATGGAATACAACCAGGTGCGCACGCCGTTGATCAGGGCCACCTTCGATACGCCGTCGAGCACCTCCACGTCGAGCACCGGCGGCAGATCGCCGTACTCCATCGTCACCATTTCGGCGAAGTTTTCCGCCTGATTGAGAGCCGCCACGCCCGGACGGAAGAAGTGATAGGCGCCGCGTTTTAGTCCGACACGCCGCAATTCATCCCAGTTATGGCAAAAGAGGGTATCCTGGAGGGTTTCGCCTTCGGTGGCTTTGATGAAAGCAAAATGGATGTCCTGGTCGGCGACGGTGTCCCAATGAACATGCGACTGGTAATGGCTGACGTCGATACCGTGCACTTCGTAGCGGTGCAGGCGCCGCGTCGGTTGATCGCAACTAGCGAACAGCAACAAACTTGCCATCAAAACCCAGCCAAAGTGTCGCAAATGATCCACCTCACTCTCATCTAAAAGGGAAAGATTTTACTTCTACCGGTCTTGCCGAAAACAATCCCGGTTTTTGTTTGAACGCAAGAAAGCAAAAAAAGATGTTGCCACCAACCGTTAAAGTGCGATTTATGCTTTCAATAACACCGCAAACGACGCATTTCCGATCGAAAGGTCGGCTAAGCGCCCAATCGGATTTTTCCCCTGAACAGGCGCCTTTCTCCCGTTTCCCTGCTATCTTCCGCGGAAAGACCTGAACCATGTCCTCTCTTCGCCAGCAATTCCTGCAGCACCTGGCTCAAACCAGCGACTTCCCCCTGATGCTCGAGATCAAACGGGCGGAAGGAATGTATCTATACGGCCCCGGCGGTCGTTCCTACCTCGATCTGATCGCCGGCATCGGGGTCAGTTGCCTCGGGCACCGTCATCCACGGGTCGAACAGGCCGTGAAGGATCAGTTGGAACGCTATTGGCACACGCTGGTCTATGGTGAGTTCGTGCTGGCCCCGCAGGTAGAGTTGGCGTCGCTATTGGCCGCCAATCTGCCCGACCCGCTCGATAGTGTTTATTTCGTCAATTCGGGCAGCGAAGCGACCGAAGGGGCGATGAAGCTGGCGCGGCGCTATACCGGCCGACCGGAGATCGTAGCCGCCCGCAAAGCCTACCACGGCAGCACGCAGGGCTCGGCCAGCCTGATGGAGCCCACGACCTTCACCCAAGCGTATTTTCCCCTGCTGCCGGGGGTACGCCACCTCGAGTACAATTGCGAGTGGTGCCTGCAGCAGATCACCGAAAAGACAGCGGCCGTGATCGTGGAAACGGTCCAGGCCGAATGGGGGGTCCGGCCGCCCTTAGGCGACTATCTGCAGCAACTCCGGCGTCGATGCGACGAAACCGGCGCCCTGCTCATCCTCGACGAAGTACAGGTGGGCTTCGGCCGTACTGGCGCCCTTTGGGCCTTCGAACAGTACGGCATCGTACCCGACATCCTGCTGCTCGCCAAAGGCATGGGGGGCGGCATGCCCATCGGGGCTTTCGTAGCGCCCCGGAAGATCATGCAATCGCTGGCCCGCGACCCCCTGCTGGGGCATATTACCACTTTCGGCGGACATCCGGTTTGCTGCGCCGCCGCCCTGGCCACCTTGCAAACGCTGCTCGAAGAGCCCTGGATCGAAGCCGTGCCGGCCAAGGCCGGCCTCTTCCGCCGCTTGCTCGTCCATCCGCAGATCCTGGAAGTCCGCAACGCCGGCCTGCTGATGGCCGTCGAGCTGCCCGATTTCGACTTCGTGCAAAGGGTCATCCGGCATTGCCTGGCGAACGGACTGATCACCGATTGGTTCCTCTTCAACGACCGCTGCCTGCGCATCGCCCCACCTCTCATCATCACGGAAGAGCAGATCCACTGGGCCTGCTGCCTGATCCTCGAAGGGATCAAACTTGCCGCGCAGAAGCCCGAAAATACTGGAAAATAAAACAGAGTGTCACTTGGTAATAAGTCCAAAATCCGTACCTTTGCAGCGATTTTCGAAAACCTCTATTTTTTCATACTGGAATTCTCACTTGATTATGGCAAATATCGGTCGAGTTAAGCAGATCATCGGGCCTGTCGTGGACATCAGTTTCGCCGGCGAAGGCTCTGCCCTGCCGGAGATCTTCAATGCATTGGAAATCAGCCGCCCACACGGCGAAGTGCTGGTACTCGAAGTACAGCAGCACCTCGGCGAAGACAGCGTGCGCGCCATCGCTATGGACTCTACGGACGGCCTGACCCGCGGTACCGAAGCGGTCGACACCGGCAAACCCATTGCTATGCCGGTCGGCGAAGAGATTAAGGGGCGCCTTTTTAACGTCGTCGGACAAGCGATCGACGGCATCGGCGAAGTGCCCAAAGACGATAACGCCCGCCCGATCCACCGCAAACCGCCGACCTACGAAGAACTCTCCACCGAAAAGGAGGTGCTTTACACCGGCATCAAGGTGATCGACCTGATCGAGCCCTACATGAAAGGGGGTAAGATCGGCCTCTTCGGCGGCGCCGGTGTAGGCAAGACCGTGCTCATCATGGAATTGATCAACAACATCGCCAAGGGCTATGAAGGCATCTCCGTGTTTGCCGGCGTAGGCGAACGTACCCGCGAAGGCAATGACCTGCTGCGGGAAATGATCGAATCCAACGTGATCAAGTACGGGGAAGAATTCAAGCACAGCATGGAAGCCGGCAGTTGGGACCTCTCCAAGGTCGACATGAAGGAGCTCGGCAACTCGCAGGCTACCCTCGTGTTCGGCCAGATGAACGAACCTCCCGGCGCCCGCGCCCGCGTGGCCCTTTCCGGTCTGACCGTTGCCGAATACTACCGCGACGGCGACCTGAGCGACCCGACCGGCGGCCGCGACATCCTTTTCTTCATCGATAACATCTTCCGCTTTACGCAGGCTGGTTCGGAAGTATCCGCCCTCTTGGGCCGGATGCCCTCGGCCGTAGGTTACCAACCGACCCTGGCCACCGAGATGGGTCTGATGCAGGAGCGCATCACCTCGACCAAGCGCGGATCGATCACCTCCGTACAGGCCGTGTACGTGCCGGCTGACGACTTGACCGACCCCGCTCCGGCAACGACCTTCGCCCACCTCGACGCCACCACGGTATTGAGCCGGAAGATCGCTTCGCTGGGTATCTACCCGGCCGTGGACCCGCTCGACTCTACCTCGCGCATCCTCGACCCGGCTATCATCGGCGAGGAGCACTATACTTGCGCTCAACGGGTGAAGAACATCCTCCAGCGCTACAACGAACTGCAAGATATCATCGCCATCCTCGGCATGGAAGAACTTTCGGAAGAAGACAAACTCGTCGTGCACCGCGCCCGTCGGGTTCAGCGCTTCCTCTCGCAGCCCTTCCACGTGGCCGAGCAATTCACCGGCCTGTCTGGCGTGATGGTACCGATCGAAGAAACGATCCGCGGCTTCAACATGATCCTCGACGGCGAGGTGGACGAATATCCCGAAACAGCCTTCAACCTGAAGGGCAACATCGAGGAAGCCATCGAAGCAGGCAAGAAGATGCTGGCCGAAGCGACAGCTTAAGGTCGTTTAATTCAACGCAACAACTTACGCCATGTATATCACTGTTCTAACGCCTGACAAGCAGATCTTCCAGGGATCGATCACTTCGGTCAAAGTACCCGGCACCAGCGGCCGCTTCCAGGTGCTGCGCAATCACGCCCCCATCGTAGCATCGCTGGGCGTGGGCGACGTCAACATCCGCAAGGAAGACGGCGCCGAAATGACCTTCCACATCCAGAAGGGCTTCATCGAGGTACTGAACAACCAAATCTCGCTTTTGGTACAAGGCGTCGTCTGATAATTATCATTTCGCTGATATAGAGGGGTAAAGCCAGTGGCTTTACCCCTTTTTTATTTTTCCCGATTTGGCTATCTTGTCCGATCATGACCCCATTTCCCTGCTCCAAATCCTGTCGGACTATGTGCAAGCGCCTCCCGCTCCTCCTGCTGGCCTCCCTCCTGTCGCTCCCCATTTACGCCCAATTGGTCAAGGATGCAAAGGCGCTGGCGGAGACTTTCCGCAAGGCGCCGGCCGTAGAACTCGACCTCGGAAACGAGCCGATCCGCGGACTGCAGATCTACCACAACGCTCTGCGCCTGTCGCCTGAAGAGATCCGCCCACGAATGATCTTGGAGTTGGGGCAATACGAACTTTACGGACTGGATCGCTCCATCGCGCTGAGTTACGGCGACCGCTCCGTGCCCATCAACCCCGCCGAAAAAGTCACCATCCAAAATGACCCGCTGACCCTAAGCTATAGCGGTGGAAGCCAAGGTAGATTGCTGATGCAGCCCAACCACAACAGCCGGGTAACGATCGTTGACCCGAGCTCCGATTCTACCCACACCTACACTCACTTCGCTTCGATCACCGATTTCATCGTCAATAGCCCGATCGATGCGGGCGATCTCTCCGAACCGCTGGAACTTTCGGGCGCCGATCCAGAGTCGTTCGACATCGAGATCTATCAGATCAACGGAGCCGACACCTTGTGGCTCCTGTACCGGCGTGACCCTTTCCTATTGCAACCATCTGGTAAACCCACCACCTTTTTCTATAGAGCCGACACTTTGGAATGGACCTCCGACGCTACCGGCTCCATCCCCAAGAAAGAACTTCAAGATCAGCTGTGTATCCTCCTGCGCCATTCCGAATTCGCCGACGAAACCCGCTTCTACGGCCAGCCGCTTAGCAAGCTGGCCGACGTATTTGCGGAAAATCCCTACCTGCACGACTATCTCCCGGAAGACCTCTTCCCGGAAAACACCCTCTATATTCAGGAATACTGGTTCCCCGCCGACTTCGGGTGCGAACTCACCGCCGACCCCTCGCTTTCCTGGCAAGACATCCTCTACCGCGAGGGCAAGGTATCGCTGGAAAGCCGGACCCGCCTGCAAGAGGTCATCGAAGACCCCGACAAGCGCATCCTGGCCCGCGACCGCCTCGAACGGGTCTCGCAGATCAGCACGGCGCGCAGCGAACAATTGCAACCCCAAGGCATCGACGCCACTGCCATTATCGTCGGCCTCTCCGATTTCATCACCGAACGGGCCCAGGAAGAGCTTTACATCACCTTCCTCGAGCATTTTCAGGAAATGCTCAACGACACCAGCAAGGAGATCCATATCCTCTTCCCCAATACCGTCAACCTGCTCAACCAGTTCGACGTGGTCAACTACCGCCAGATGCTGCAGACGGCCAAGCCGGCCTTCCTCAAAGACCTGCAACACCTGGCCCTGCATTTTCCACAATTGCTGAAACTCGAGAAATATCAGCAGTTCTACGATTCTCCGGAGGTATTCAACCTGGCCTTGTTCTACGAGATCACCAACATGGTCTACCTCGACATCCCGGTCGATACCGTGCTGCTGAAAACCTATCAAGACCTCCGGATCCGCCAGGAAGACCTGACCGCCACCATTCTCAACCGGGTAGCGCATCGCCTGTACCAGAACGGCGCCGCCAGCGCGCGGCTCAATAGTCTGTCGAACGACATGAGCGACTACTGCAGCAAACTGCGTGGGCAATATGAAGAACTTCGGTACCTATCGGCCACCCTTACCGCCGAACTGGACACCTTAGAACTGCTGCAGTCGAATATCCTGCCCAGTCCGCCCCAGCACATCAGCAGCCTGATCAACAGCCTGCAGAGCAATTTGGCCAACCTCGTTGCCGACCAGGAGCGCCTGCTGGCCAAATCCGAAAACAGCACCTCCGACGAAGTATTCGACTACTTTGAAAACTACCTGCAAGCCAATCTGTCGGGCGAAGACTACTACGGCTACGCCCTGCAAAACCCTGACCTCGAACGCTTCGATCACTATTTCGGACATCCGACGGAGCCCGTCGAACTAGTGACCAAAGGGCTGCGACAATCACGCGTATTGCTCGACATGCAACTGCCCGGCGACTACCAATACTGGCAGAGCGAAGCCGGCGAACTGGAGGAAAGCGTGCGACAGCTGAAGACCGAGATCCTGAAAATGATCGCCGGTAATCTGGATGTCCGTCTCGAACGGGTACGAGCTAAGAAAGAACTCCTGCGCTTTGCCCTGGAGGCCGAAGCTGCTTTCTGGAGAAAGCGGCCCCGCACGCATCAGCAGGTATCGGCCCTGCAGTTCCTCGACAGCGTGCTGACCAAAAACGACATCTGGGCGGAAGTCGACCACACGCTGCTCTACGACCCGACTCCCGTCAGAGCCCTGCTGCAGTCCGAAGAGTATTTTGCCCGCATCAACCAACGGGTCGCACTGGCGGAGTCCAACCTGGAAGAAGTGTACTGGCGGACTCAACAACAATTAGCCATCTTACAGGAAAGACAGGCCGGCCTTAAGATCAACAGCGCCTGGCATCAGGCCCATCAGGAACAGATGGCACTTCGCATGGAGCACTGGACGCAGGTCGACTCGCTCGTCGACGCCTTCTGCCGCTGGCGCGAACAATCGGTCATGCCCGGCACCCGCCGCCCCGGCCCGGACGACCTGATGTTGGAAGACATCGACACCTTCAAGGTAAATCTGTCGAACCTCAACGCGACCTACGAGCAACTACTGGCAGAACTTCGCCAAGACCTCGCCGACGACATGGCCGCCAATCCCGGCAAGTACGTCCAGGCCGACCAGGAAATGGCGCCCCTTTATTCGGCAACCCACAATCTCTTCCTCGCCGAGCTGGAAAGCCGCCTGGCCTCCGAGCGGCTCATCGATTCGAGTAAATACGTCCAACTCGATCAGATTGCTCAAGGCCTTTCCCAGTGCGGAACATGGATCGAGGAGACCAAGGAGAAAACCGGCAAGCTGAAGTCGGGTCTCGAGGACCTGGAGCGCGAGCACGGCAAAAGCCTCTTCGCCGCCCGCCAAAACGCCGAAGACCTGACCCGGGCGATGGAACTGGGCATACATCTGCTGTTTTCGTTTCAGCAGGATTATCACCTCGACTCTCTCGTCCTCTACGATACGCTGCAGGTGACCATCACCGAGCGGCGGCCCGAGCGTCTGGCAGTCGAAACCGACACCATGCGTTCCTACCTGCGCACCGAACTCATTCCGCTGGATACCATTCCCGATCCGGCTTTCCGCAAGTGGATCAGCAAAGTGTCTTTCGACTCGATCATGGCCGATCCGTTCCAACGCGCCGCCTTTCTCGGGTTGCTCTACCAACGGCTGCAATCGGTCCAGGTGGCCCCTGGCCGGCTTTCGCCGAAAGGACTCTCGGTGCTGGCCACCGAAGGCGTGAATGCCTTTGCCGACATCGACGATTACCGCCAGCGCCTCAAGCAGAAAAAGGCCCGGAAGGAAAAACTGAGCTTCCAGGATTACTACCCCTTCATCCGCACCTCCGTGCAGATGATCAACACCACGCTGACCACCCAGATCGGGCAGGAAGCGCTGGTCGACAAATACCCTTCTCTGCGCCCCATCCCGGGACTGACGGAAAACGGGCTATCGATGTACGAGAGTATTTTCGCCAAGCAATATGGCCAGGCCCTGTACCACGCCATGGACCTCCTGAAGATCATCTGGGATGCCGAATTTCCATCCGAGCGGAAAGCCAACGGCAAGCTAAAGCTCTCCGACGACCAGAAAAAGAACGAGCGAGTGCGCAACGCCATCCTGCTGTATGGCACCTTCATGGCCCAGGTGCTCGACGCCGATTCGCCGGAAGAAGTGAAAGCCGCCCTCGACGCTGCCGCCGTACCGGTGGGCAGTTCGCGCAACAAACGCGAGCAGATCTTCAATCTCAGCATTAATTCATATCTGGGAGTGGCCGTGAGCAACGAAAAACTGGAGCGCCCCGCCCCCGGGCAGGCTCCGGACAGGCTTGCCTTTGGGCTGAGCGTGCCGGTAGGTGTAAGCGCCAGTTTTGCCCTGTCGTGGCCTCGTCATAGTTCGATCAGCGTTTTCGCCTCCCTGCTCGACCTGGGCGCCGTTACCTCCTTCCGGATCAACGACCCCTACGCGGAGGATCTGCCCGAACTAAATTTCAAGAACGTCTTTGCACCGGGCGGTTTCCTGATCTACAATTTCCCCAAAAGCCCGATTTCGCTGGGCTTTGGCTTCCAACAAGGTCCGCAACTTCGAAGCATTACGGAAAATGGCATTGAGATCGACAAATCGTCGGCCTTCCGGGGTCCGATCGGCTTCCTGAGTATAGACGTGCCCTTGTTCAACTTGTACCAGGGCCCCAAACGATTGACGAAGATCCATAAATAGACACAATAGCCAACGAAAAACCCTTAGCATGGAGTTACCCAAATACTTTCGCGACTTCATTCAATCGGAAGAACACCCGAGCATGGACGACGTCAAAGCCGTCCTGCGAAATAAGCAGGGGTTCGCGCATCTGTTCTCTCCCGGCTATACCAAAGACGATCTGCTCGAGATCATCGAAATGCCCAATAATAAGTGCCGGGTCGTGATCGGACAGCCGGAAGAGAACCCCTTGCCCGATCCGGAGATCGAACAACTTATCGATTCGGGCAAAGCCCTCGTGTTCATCCACACTTCCGATTTTAAGGGCGACCGCTTGCGGATCGAGAAGTTCCTAAAGAAAGGGGCCTGCCTGGTCTTTGAAGGGAACAAGGGTTACACCATCCAGTACATCTCCGAACTGATCGCCCAGGCCAAGGAGCGGTTGTTCATCGTACCTTCGGAGTTCAGCCTCGTCGACGTGAAAACCTTGCTGACCAAAGGCCTGACGGTCGAAGTCCGCAAAGACCTCCCTTTCCTGCAAACCGCCAGGGATGTGGAAGAATTGATCGGCGCCGGCAAGGAGCGCCTGCTGATCCAGCACGAAGGCTACGCCATTTCCTCCCTGCTGCAATTTTTGGATAAAGGCGCCTGCGTGAAGATCGTTAACCGAAACGGCCTGGAAGAAGAACGCCTCCTGCTAAATCTGATCCGAAAAGGGCAACAGCGCACCCTCATTCAGATCAATGCCGTCGACAAACGCGACATCCCCCGCTATATGCAAGAGGGCGCCAAGATCGTCCCGTACTGACCTTACCCTGCCGCAAGCCCCATTTGCTGCGCAGTAGACAAACTTGGCGTTGGCAGGCCCAAACTCACTCTCACTCTCACTCTCAAACTCCTTTCACCACCATCCGGTACCCCACCCCATGCACATTGAGGATCTCGATGTTCGGATCCTCTTTCAACAACTGCCGTAGTTTGCTGACGTACACGTTAAGGCTTCGGCCGCGCAGGTAATCTTCGTCGCCCCAAATGCGCTTCAGCACCAAGCGGCGGTCGATCAGCCCTTCCGCGTCGTCGCAGAAGGCCTGCAGAAGCTTCGATTCGATGGCCGTTAGCTTGATGTCGGTATCTCCTAAGATCAATTCGCGCGTGTAGGCGTTGAAGCGGTAGCGGCCAAGTTCGTACTCGCGGCGTTCTTCCTTTTCCTCCTGCTGCCGGAAACCGGCCCTCTTCAGAATGGCATTGACCCTGAGGAAGAGCTCTTCCATGCTGAACGGCTTGGTGATGTAATCGTCGGCGCCCAGCGTCAGTCCCTTGATGCGGTGTTCCTTTTCCGTTTGCCCGGTGAGAAAAATGATCGGTACCTGCTCGTCGATCTCGCGGATCTCGCCGGCTAGCGTAAATCCGTCCTTCATCGGCATGCGCACGTCGAGGATGCACAGGTCGTACCGACCGGCCTTGAACTCCTGCAAACCTTCTTCGCCGCTATGCCGCAGGGCGACGGCAAAGCCTTTGGCTTCGAGATATTCCTGGGTCAGTACGCTGAATTGCCGGTCGTCGTCGACCAGCAAAAGCCGGGCTCCTGCGGTGCTCCTCATATGATCTGCTTGAACAAACTCTAAAGTGGTTAGCGTCGATTGAAATTAGGAAATCGTCCGGCCATCTCCAAGCCTACCGGCCGAACTCGGGTGGGAATTGATCCTTTTTAACCAGCCATCCCCCGATTTTACCCTTTTTTACCCTTTTTGGATTTCCCTTGCGCTTTTGCCGGCAGAAACCCCTGCACTTTTGCCTCATCAACCATTTACCAAAAAGAATTCCCCATGAAAAACAAAAGTATTGTCTGGCTCTTCCTCGGCGCAGCGCTCTTCTTCAGCCCGAGTTGCGAAAAGAATCCCATCGACACCCTCTGTAGCCCGAATGTCCTCAACCTCGACAAATTCGAAGAAGCCCTGCTCGCCGAACTCGACGGCCAGGTAATGGGCTATGCCTACATCATTTCGCAGGATGGCGTCTCTAAGCGATCCGGCGCCGACGGATGGGCCCGCACCGGTACCGACGGACAAAAGGCCATGAGCATCAACGAGAAAATGCAGGTGGCCAGCGTCAGCAAGAACATCACGACCGCCGCCGCCCTGGCCGTTTGCGAACTGAAAGGCATCGATGTAAATGCCTCGATCGCCGATTATCTGCCCCCGCACTGGAGCCTCGGTCCCGGCATCAACAATGTATCGATCTACGACTTGCTCTGGCAAGGCGCCGGACTCAACACCCTCGGCACTCAGAACTTCTCCGCTACGCGCTACGACTCGCTGCAGGCCTACATCGCCGCCGGCGCCCAGCAACCCAAAGTCCGAACCTACTCCAATACGCACCACGGGATGTTCCGGGTACTCCTGCCCCGCATGTGGGACGTACCGCGCCCGGCCGACGGCAGCTACGATGAAGATTTCTGCACTTCCGTCTACAAGCAGTGCGTACAGAAAGTGTTGTTCGAGAAGATCGGCATCTTCAATACCGATTGCAAGCCCCCCGCCAACAACCCCTTGCTGGGCTACTCCGGCCCCAATGACAATGCAGGCTCCGGAGGCACCTCCGACTTCAGCGATGTGGCGGGAGGGACCGGATGGAATTTGACCGCCGAAGAAACGGCCAAATACTGGGCTTACCTCTGGCATAGTAACACCCTGATCAACCAGCAATCGCGCGATCTGATGCGCAACAATACGCTGGGCCTCTGGAACTCGGTCAACGGCGACAAAGGCCTCTACTACTGCAAACTCGGCGGTTGGAACTTCGGCGGCAACGACTGGATGCGCTCGGCCGTCATGCATTTCCCCGACGGCGTACAAGTGACCCTGTTCGTCAATTCCCCCAACACCAACGGCAAAGCGCTCAACAACCTGTGCCGCGATGCCTACGACAACGGCTTCGGCTGCTGATCCCACAACCCGATCGATCCCAATGCCGATTTTCCCATGAATATCCCCCCATCAAAAAAGGGGCTCCGTCCGCGGAGCCCCTTTTCTCTCATCACACTCAAACGCACTCTCACACCTGCCTGCCGATCCCGACAATTGTCTGGACGGCGGAGGCAGGCTCACACTCCTTTCACTACCTCCATATTCATCAACTCCTCGATCTCTTCCGCCTCGATCGGGATTTCAGCCATCAGGTCGATCGGCCCATGGTCGGTAACGAGGATGTCGTTCTCGAGGCGAATGCCCAGGTCTTCCTCCGGAATGTAGATGCCCGGCTCGCAGGTGAAGACCATCCCAGCCTGGATGGGATCGTAACGGCTACCCCTGTCATGCACGTCGAGCCCCAGATGATGGGAGGTTCCATGCATGAAATAGCGCTTGTAGGCGGGAAAGTTCTTGTCCTGGTTCTTGATGTCGGCAGCATCGAGGAGGCCCAGCCCGACCAGCTCGCTTTCCATCAGCTTGCCGACCTCCTTATGGTACTCTTCCAGCAATACGCCCGGCACCAGCATTTGCCGGGCAGCCTTTAACACCGACAGCACCGAATCGTACACAGCGCGTTGCCGCCGGGTAAACCGACCGCTTACCGGGATGGTCCGGCTCAGGTCGGCCGCATAGTTAGCGTATTCGGCCCCGAAGTCGAGCAACAGAAGATCGCCGTCGGCGCAAACCCGGTTATTTTGCACGTAGTGCAACACGCAGGAGTTGGCCCCGGAGGCGATGATCGGTTCATAGGCATGGCCGTTGGCACGGTTGCGCAGGAATTCATGCGTGATCTCGGCTTCGATCTCGAATTCGGCCACTTCGGGACGCACCATTTTCAGTACTCTGTTGAACGCCTTTCCGGTAATGTCGATCGACTGGCGGATCACTTCCACTTCATAGGTGGTCTTGATCATGGCCAGCTTCTTGAGCACCGGCTGCGCGCGCTGAAATTGATGCGCGGGATAGCGCTCTTTGAGTTGCCGGGCAAAGCGCAGGTTACGCGTTGGCACTTCCGATCGAAAGTGGTCGTGTTCGTTGAGGTTGACGTAAATATTTCTGGCCAACAGGATCAATTCGTGAAGGATGCCGTCCATCTCGTCGAGCCAGTGGATCCGCTGGATGCCGGATACGGCCCGCGCTTGTTCCTTGGTATATTTTTCCCCCTCCCAGCGTCGGATGTGGTCGTTGGTCCGCTTGATGAACGCCAACTCCCGAAAACCCTCCTTGACACAGTCGGGAAAGAGGACGACCACCGTTTCTTCCTGATCGAGCCCGGAAAGGTAGAACAGATCGGCGTTCTGCCTAAAGGGAAAATAGCTGTCGCCGCTGCGCGGCATCAGGTCGTTGCTATGAAAAATGGCAATCGACCCGGGCTCCATCTCGCGCACGAAACGGCGGCGATTGAGTTCGAACAGTTCGGTGGGAAGCACTTCGTATTTCATCGGGCGTCGAAATTTTCAGAAGCTGGATCAAAGGCGTTTATCCACCTCGACCAAGGTGGCCGGATCGTAGGAACCAAACCACTTACCCAGCTTTTCCCGGGCTTTTTCGCGGATCTCCTCGTCGACATAGCAGGCAATGGTCACCAGCCCGAAGCTCAGTACTCCGATATCGTCGGTGTAGCCGATCACCGGGGTCAGGTCGGGTAGCGCATCGAGCGGCGATAGCAAATATCCCAATGTGCCAAGGATAATGTTGCGCGCCCAGAGCGGCGTTTCCCTCCTTTTGAAAGCATAGAACAGGAGTAGGACCGTATAGGTGGTACGGAGCCCAATCTGCCTCGCCACCCGGGTCAGCACGCGCCACATCCGTGACTCGGAAAAGGCCGGTATATACATCTTGAATGGATTCTTCATGATCGTTCAATCTTTGAGGCGCCCCAACAGCTCTTCGTAGACTTTCACCCGCTTGCGGTTCATCCCGAATGAACCATGCCGGGGAGCACTATACACAAAATACAACGCTCCAACTGCCAGGATAGTGGCGGTAAAGGCACTTATCCCGAAGTAAAAGAGCGAAAAACAGTAAAGCAAGAACCAGGGAATGCCGACCCACAGGTCTCTGTTCATCGCCTGCTTACACTGTCGGACCTTCTCTTCCAATTGGGCCACAGCGGGCGGGCTCTTCAGCAGTTCTTCCCGTTCTTTCCGCGGAAGCGGGGTCACGATCTGCTCCAGTTCTCTTCGCTTCACTACTTTTAACGGGAAACTTACAAATTAATTCGCAATTGAAAACGGCCAAACCGATCAACGGCGCCATTTGTCGGTCAGAAGGGTCTCGACCTGGCCTGCAACCTCCAGGCCGGCATTGCGACCCTCGCCTTCGAACAGCAATTTCTCCCCCTCGTACAAGCGCAGCTCGATCCGGGCCTGCATGCTCTCATTCACCTTGCCGGTCATGTTCCCGGAAATGGGCGACAGCAACACGCCGCCTTCGGCCTGCCGCGCGCATAGTTCCAGCCGGTTCCGCCGGTCGGCAAAAGCCAGGCGCACTTCTCCCTCGCCCAGGATGGCCTTCATGCGGGCGCCGGTGTAGGTGGCGAAGCGATAAAGCCGCTCGCCATGCAAAAACCCAACGATGTAGCCCACAAACGAGCTACCGAGCCAGGGAATGTTCGCTACCGAAGCCATGACCGAGGTCCGCCCTTCCGCATCGAAATGGTTGGTCTGCGTCCAGATCCAGGCATTGGGGAACGAACGGCCCCA
>JAGQXA010000885.1 GCA_020436865.1 Saprospiraceae bacterium
AATTCTTCGCAGTTTTGGGGCACATAGCTCAGCAACTGCTTGATCTTCTCTACACAATCGAGGTCGTTGGCAGCGACCAGGTGCGCCACTCCGGAACGGGTCGAATGCGTGATGGCGCCCCCCAGTTCTTCGGCGGTCACCTCTTCATTGGTGACGGTCTTGACGACGTTCGGGCCCGTCACGAACATATAGGAGGTGTGTTCGACCATGATCGTGAAGTCGGTGATCGCCGGCGAATACACGGCGCCGCCGGCACAGGGGCCCAGGATGGCGGAGATCTGCGGCACCACGCCCGACGAACGCACATTGCGGTAGAAGATGTCGGCATAGCCGCCCAGTGAGTTGACTCCCTCCTGAATTCGGGCGCCGCCCGAATCGTTCAGACCGATCACCGGAGCGCCGTTCTTCATGGCCAGGTCCATGATCTTACAGATCTTCTCGGCATGGGTTTCCGACAGCGAGCCGCCGAAAACGGTAAAGTCTTGCGCGAACACGTACACCAGCCGGCCGTTGACGGTACCGTAGCCCGTAACGACCCCGTCGCCGGGAATGCGCTGGGTTTCCATGCCGAAATCATGACTGCGATGGACGACCAGTTGGCCGATCTCTTCGAACGAGCCTTCGTCGAGCAGGAAGTGGACCCGCTCGCGAGCCGTGAGTTTGCCCTGCTCGTGCTGCCGTTCGATCCGGGACAAACCGCCTCCCAACGAGGCTTCTTCTTTTCTGGCCAGGAGTTCTTCCAGCTTCTTTTGCATCATGGCTCTTACATTGAGGTGGTTTTTCGCACGACAAAGCCTTTGCCGACGGAGTGCCTGCCGCGCCCGAACAGGAAGCGGTCGATCCGGATCAGCAGATCGGTCAGACCGACCAGGGGCGATTCCTGCAGGCTGGGCCGCAATTTAACCCCTTTTTCGTTTCCGGTGGATACATTGCCGGCATTATCCTTGAAGATCCGTTGTAACCAACCGGTCCAGTACATTTCCAACAGCGCCACCAAGTGTCCGCTCAGGTTTTGCTCGCGCAAGACCTCCAGTCCGCTAGCCTCGGCCCAGCGCCGAAAGTCGGCCCCGTCGATGAGATATTCGTGACCGAAAGCGTAAGCGCCCTGCGAGATGCGGCGACCGGTGAAGAAGCTCAACAGCCGGTTGATCGGGTCGTAGGTCCAGGGGAAATACAGCTGCGGAAAGGTGATGAATGCCAGTCCGCCGGGCCGCAAAACCCGGCCGATCTCCGCCGTCATCCGGGCGGGATCGCCCACATGCTCCATGACGTCGACCGACACCAGAAAATCGAATCGGTCGGCTGGAAAGGATAAGGCCAGCGCATCTTGTACCTCGTACCGGATCCCGGGGATACCCTCGTTCAGGGCCCGGGCGAAAGCGATGTCGCGCTCGTTGATGTCGCAAGCCGTCAGTTCGGCGCAATGCCGCGCGATCATCGGGTCGTAGTCGCCCTCTCCGGTGCCGAGATTCAGCCCGTTTCCCCAGCCCGTCTCAGGAGCGAATTCCCGCAAGCGATCGCGCACGAACAGGTAGCGGTTGCGGTAGGTGGGGAAAAGGAGTTTGTAGTTCATGTGTTGGTCGTTGGATCATGGCTGTTGGATCTTGGTCGATCCGACGGATCACTGGATCTTTTGGGCTGCCTGCCGCAGTTCGTTGGCCCGGTCGGCCCGGCCGAGTTGTTCGTAAAGCTGCGCCGCCAGCTCATAGGCCGGTTTAAAGCGCGGATTGGCTAAATAGCTCTTTTCTGCCAGAGCCACGGCCGAGTTCAGATCGCCGGATGCCTGCAGGATCAAGGCTTGATAGTAATATCCGATCGAATAGGTGGGGTCGACTTCCGTAGAACGGCGGAAGGCGTCCAGGGCGCCCTGGGTGTCGCCGGAATTGACCCTGGCAAGGCCGAGATAGTACAGCCCCGACAGGTTGTCCGGCGCGATCTCCAGGGCTTTCTCGGCGGCCGGAATGGCTTGTTGGGCCTGCTGATTGTTCAGATAGGCATTGGCCAGGCCAAGCCAGGCCAG